>JBLMWN010000113.1:0-6460 GCA_050257255.1 Betaproteobacteria bacterium
AAAAACTGTTACCGAATACATCGAAGCTGCTCCCAAAGAGGCACAAACGAAGTTGCGCGAGATGCGTGCAGTTCTGAAAAAAGTCGCGCCTAATGCAACAGAGGCTCTCAAGTGGGGATCGCCAGTATTTGAAGAAGGGCGAATCCTTTTCTCATACACCGCATACAAATCGCATCTCAATTTCATGCCAACTCGGCCGGCTATGGAGCCTTTCAAAGAGGAGTTAGCGGGGTACAAAACCGGCAAGGACACGATTCAGTTCCCTTATGACAAGCCACTGCCGAAGGCGCTTATTCGAAAGATTGCTGCTTTTCGCGTCAAGCAAGTAAAAGAAAAAGATGCGCGATGGATGTATTGAAAGGACTGTCGATGTGGCAAGTTCTATCGTGATCTGGCGATAGGGCACAACGCTATATGAAAAGCGTGATTGAGTTGGAGATCAATGTGCGGCAAGCCGACGTGGCGGTGTTGCTCGCCGACCCGCACAGGAACCCAGAGTGGATGGACGACATCGCAAGGATTGAAGCTGTAGGCGGGGTGCTGGGGGAGCCGGGCTCGTCCTATCGTCTTGTACCGAAACGCGGAAGCATGATCTTTGTGGCAACGGTCCTTGCGCGGAAGCTGCCCGATGAACTCAGGCTGTCTCTTGATTCGCCAACGGCATCAGTCACGGTTGAAGTCAGGCTTCTTGCCTTGTCAGACCGCAAGACCAAGTTGATCTCCGAGGAGAACTTCACATTCAGAGGAGTCTTCGGCAAGATTCTTGGCTTCTTGGCGCGAGGAGCCATTAAGCGTGCCCATCGGCGTCATATGGAAGCATTCAAACGGCTCGTTGAAGGTCACCTTGCCGCCCGGGTGAGCGGCCGAACCTGATCTGCCGCGAAGCGAGGCAGATCAAACCGGTTCGAAACGGACTTGACCCCTGCGGGGTCAGCCGCTCACCCGGGGTGTTAGGTCAAACGACAGAGGAGTTTACAGCAGTGAAAAAACAATATCTATTGGCTAGTGCTGTTAGTGAGGTCGGTTTGAACATCTCAGCCGATAAGCTTGACTTGCCACACTGGCTCTTCAGGCTCTCCGATCCAGAATACCAACAATGCTCAAAAGGGCATTTCGGAGCAGGAGTGAGTACCTTGCCAAGCGGAAAGCGAACATCTGTCAATGTCGAATCTGTTGGGGGCCATTTTGCTATTCAGCATTACATTGAAGATATATCTAGGCGCAACCATCTCAAGCTGGTATCAGAGAGAAGTGACGTGTGGATATACCATTTCTTTCATATACATCCAAGAGTGACCTGGGAAATGAAACTTATCCCGACCTCAGATCATTCCTGTATATTTCAAGATACAGTTTCTATTGAGCATTCAAGTTTATTTATTAAAATTCTTTCTGTTTTGTGCCTCGTTCCGTTGTTTGTGAAGAGACACGACGATGAAGAAACAAAGCTATTTGCTGCGAATTTAGCGCAATCCGCCTAACCAGCTGGTCGAGCCCGATGCGCAAGACCACGCGCGTCTCACCCGCGCGTTTCTCGCAGATGGAAAAGAATAACCGTGCAGAACACGTTGGAACATGATCAGCTTTCCACAAAAAAAGGGGATACAATCCCGGTCTTTTACGATAAAAGAGACCCGGCATCGAGAAATTATCTTCACGAATACAGGGAAGAGATACGGCGCGGGTACTATTTTCTCAAAATAGCCAGTGCGGTATGTGCACTTATGGGCGTTATATTTTTTATTATTGGCAGGATGCAGAAGCTGGCGTCGCGTAGAACTCCATGAAACACAGTCTTCTAACGATTCGGCTCGTGAGGGTGTACAATCCGCTTTAAGAAAGAGGAATCATGATCAAGGTTGGACGCAATTCACCGTGCCCGTGCGGCAGCGGGGAGAAATACAAGCGGTGCTGCGAGCAGAAGGAAGCCGCGTTGAAACGGACCGAGCTACCGGCAGGCCGTTTTCGGTATGAAGCCGGCAGCTACGGCGGCCCGGGGCGCGGGTATATGCCGTCTATCCTCGGATACAAGGAGATCGGTCCGGACTCGTGGACGGAGCATCTCTGCCTCGTGAAGCAAGACGCCGTACTCGAGGATCAGGACATGGCGACTTCGATGGCCGAGAAACACCTGGCCGCTGCAAGGCAAGCTAAAATCGACGGAGGAGGGAGTCCGCAGTCCTTCGCTTTGTCGTTGCGCCACGAGGGCTATAAGAGCGTCTCGGATTTCCGCATGGTTAACGCCCATGAGTAGAATTATCCTGAAAACGGCAGTTGGACGCTGATGAACGCAGATTCACGCAGATAAAACCAGAGTATAAGGTTTAAAAGTCGACTCAGCATCAAGGCGATTCTTTTTTCATTACGAAATGGTTATTTTTCTTATCTTGATCCGCGTTTATCCGATTTTATCTGTGTCCAAATGCTCTTTTTAGGATTATGCCAAGCAAAATCAAAATCGGCATCAGCTCCTGTCTCCTCGGCATTAACGTCCGCTACGACGGCGGCAACAAGCTCGATCACTATATTCTCGACACCTTCGACCGGATCGTCGAATGGGTACCGATCTGCCCCGAGGTCGAATCCGGCATGCCCGTGCCCCGGGAGCCGATGCAACTGGTCGGCAATGTTGTGAAGCCGCGCCTGATCACCATCGAAACGAGAATAGACCGGACCGATGAGCTTACGCGCTGGATCGGGAGCAAATTAAAGCAACTGGAGCAGGCGGGTCTCCGAGGGTTCGTTCTTAAGGCACGGTCCCCGAGCTGCGGCGTTCATGACGCGGAACTCTTCTCGATCTCCGGCGAATCCATCGGCGTCAGGCCCGGATTGTTTGCGGACGCGGTGATGAACCGCTTTTCCTCGGTGCCCGTTGAAGACGAAGAAGGACTTCGCGACCCCCGGACACGAGAACAGTTTCTTGCGCGGATATCGGCTTGATTGCTTTTCCCCTCAGTTGACTGTATAATGATCTCAGTTTGTCTAAGAAAGACAGCGAAAGGAATTCATGTTAGAACGGTTGCAGAAGATTATTTCAGCCGCAGGTATAACCTCGCGTCGCGCTGCGGAACAGCTCATTGTCGAGGGACGGGTGCGCGTGAATGGCCGGGTGGTGACCGAACTCGGGACTAAGGCCGATGCGTTAAAGGACCATATTAAGGTTGACGGTAAGCTCATCAACCCCAAACAGCCGCTGACCTATATCATGTTGAACAAGCCTGCAGGTTATGTTACGACAATGTCCGACCCCGAAGGAAGACCGACGGTTCACGATCTGCTCAAAGGTGTCAAGATCCGGGTCTATCCGGTCGGAAGGCTGGACTACAATACCGAAGGTTTGCTGCTCATGACAAACGACGGTAGCTTTGCTCACCTCATCACTCATCCTCGACATGAACTGCCCAAGACCTATCTGGTGAAGGTTAAGGGTGTGATTGAAGAGGGAAAATTGGGCGAGCTCGAAAAAGGGGTGTATCTTGATGATGGTAAGACGGCCCCCGCAAAGATAAAAAAGATCAGGAAGGAAGAGGCCAACTCCTGGCTTGAGATCACAATTCATGAAGGAAAGAAGCGGCAAGTCCGCCGCATGTTCGACCGGGTGGGTCATTCCGTAATCAAGCTCAAGAGGGTCAGGACAGGCAGTTTAACACTCGGCGACCTGGCGGAAGGGAAGTACCGCTACCTGACGCCGGCCGAGGTAAAGGGGCTCAAGGATCTGTCCATAAAAGAGCAGGTCCAGGAAGTCGAGATCCCTAAACCGACAACCGCCAAAAAAGAGGAACAATGGGGAAGGAGCAGGGAGCGAGCGAGAGCCGCACGTTTCGGTCCGCGAGAATTTGGCGGCAGGAGGCCAGGCGGCAGAAGACCGAGAGCAGAGAAAGACAGAGCCGAAGGGCCGGGGCGTGATTCGCGGTTTAAAGGGCGCCGACATAGCCAAGGGGCTATCGCGGGGCCCGGTTCCAGCGGCAGAGGGGCAAAACATTCAACGAGAGACGAGGCTCGGCAGCCTGTGCAGGGCGGAGGGAGCAAGGGACAAGAGGCAAGGGGCAAAGTGGCGGGGAAGATCGTTGGGGTCAAACCGAGAAGCCAGAAGAAATTCGGGCAAAGCACCCATGGGCCAGGGGCGAGGAAATCGAAAGATTGGAGCAGTCGTCGGCCTCATCGTTTGAGAAGTTAGATGTCGGAAGGCAGCAATAAGAAGGGAACGAAGAATAAGAAAGGTTTCAGCAAAAAAACTATCCCCTCCGCGAGGCGGGAACGTATGGAATACCTTCGCGCACAGGTGGTCATTCATGGACTCGTTCAGGGCGTGTGGTTTCGCGCGAGCACGCGCGATGAAGCAATCCGGATCGGTGTGGGAGGATGGGTCAGGAATCTTCCTGACGGGACCGTGCAGGCCCTTTTTGAAGGGGAAAAGAAAAAAGTCGAGGAGATCATCGGTTGGTGCTACAAGGGGCCGCCGGGCGCACGGGTGAGCAAGGTGGATATTTTCTGGGGGCTCTATACAGGAGAATACAACCAGTTCGACATTCGCTATGGCTATGGTGGCTAGATACTTTTTTTTGAGCATTTTTTTCATCGGTTCCTTCTGCGCGTGCAAGGCTGAAAAACCGGTTGAACAGAAAAAACCAGTGCAGTCTTTTGTTGTCGTGAAGCCAAAGCATTCCGTGTTGACCGACGGGCAACGCGTAGAGCTCGGGTTCCCGGCCGAAATCATTGCGAAGATGGAAATAGCCGCGGGGAGCGAAGCAGAGCCGTTCTTCGCGACCGTGCTGATGCGGACGCAAAACCTCAAGGGCGATCAGGAATTTGAGAGCAAAAAACTGGCCGGCTTCAGCGTGCGAACGAATAATGGGGATGAGCTCATCGATTCCTATCGGGTTTCACTCCGCGCACAGGGATACCTGGTCTTCAAGAGCCACAAAGGCTACGGGCATCTGCAGGATATCGTCACGGTCATCAAGGGCAACAGTTCCTATGACATTCTGAAGACCCAGGGGACCGAAGCCCAAAACTACCAGCTCGATACCAAGGCGATCATCGCCTGGCTTAAGACGCAGCAGCAACAGGGGACATTCGTGGTGACCGGGGCTGGCACGGACTGGCTGGAGGCGAGGTTCATCAAACCGCCGAAAAATATATTAGCCTTTGCAAAGCAGGTTTGCTCCTTTGCGCCGGATGTTCTCGAACGCAGCACCGAGACCGCGGACAAACTAGCCGATCGCATGAAAAAGATGAATGGATTCTATCTGGTGTGGGATTGATGGTGAAAGCATGAATGCAAACGCGGTCACCCGTAATCTCTCGATTTCTTGCCCTATTTACCTGCACTCCTCATGAAAACCGTCATGAACATCCTCATCGGCCTCGCGCTCGTTATCGTCATTCTGGCTCTCCTCCTTGTCTATGTCAATACGCATCCGCCGAGGTATCCGCTCCACATACTTCCTTCGGCATTCAAGTCCGACTATGAGTTGGTAGCTTTCGCCAGTGATGACGGCATAACCTTAAAAGGGTGGCTCGTCAAGCCACCGCATTCTGGTCCGATGTCTCCGGCAGTCATAATCTGTCACGGCGTGGGCGCAAACAAATCGGACTTCACCGAGCTTGCCGCGTGGATCTCGCAGCGTGGTTATTATGTGCTCCTCTTCGACTTCAGGGCTCATGGCGAAAGTGGAGGCCGGAGGACATCGCTTGGCCATCTCGAACAGAAAGATATTGCCGCCGCTCTCGATTTTATCAAGACCCGTCCGGAGATCGACCCGAAGCGTATCGGGATCTACGGGTTCTCCATGGGAGGGGCGACGGCGATTCTTGCTGCGGCAAAGACCCATGCTTTCTGCGCAGTCGTTGCCGACAGCGCTTTCACGAACCTGCGCGATCAGGCGCGAACAGCGGTAACGGGCTTCTATCACCTGCCGCCGTTCCCCTTTCTTTACCTTGCTGTTCTTGGCTACGAACTCTACTTCCAGACCCGGGTTGACAATGTCTCCCCGGTGGGCGTGATCGGGACGATAGCTCCGACGCCGGTCTTTATCATCGCGGGCGAAGGAGACGCGCTTATACCGGCCGAGAACGGCCGGAAGCTCTTTGCCGCGGCGGGAAAACCGAAAGAGCTCTGGATCATTCCCGGCGCGGGACATGGAACCACCCTCGCCGCGGCCGGAAACGAGTACGAAAAAAGAGTGGGAGAGTTCTTTGATAAAAATATGAAATGAAACCAACCAGGAGGCACGGACGAGATAAGCCCTGTCATTCCTTAAGCCTCCTGCCGTGCCTCAGTATCGGGATTCCGTTGATGTTTTTTTTGACATGGCTGAGCTTTTACGGTATAAGGTACGACTATGTATATCCTCGGCATCGAAACGTCGACCAGGACCGGTAGCGTTGCCGTTGTTTCGGAAAAGGCGGTCATCGCCCAATACAGCCTGAATATCGAGGTGACGCACTCTGAACGGCT
>JBLMWN010000114.1:0-12162 GCA_050257255.1 Betaproteobacteria bacterium
GGCGACAAGACCCTGAAGCCGTCAGCCAAAATAGTGGGCAAAATATTCGAGGAGATGAAGTAAAGCCATGCTGGTGACTCGGGAAGCGGATTATGCCGTGCGTACGGTCCTGTACCTTGCCAGGGATCGTGACCACACCGCGAGCGCTGCGCAAGTGGCCCATGCCATGGAGATTCCGAAGAGCTTTCTCGCCAAGATCCTTCAGCGTCTTGTCAGGAGCCACATTCTTACGTCGATGCGGGGAAAGAACGGCGGATTCAGGCTCGCCAAAAAACCTTCAGAGATTACTCTTCTTGCCATCCTGGAGTCTATCCAGGGGCCTGCGGGCATCAATATCTGCGCAATCGACAGCAGACGGTGCCGTTTGAGCGCCACCTGTACAGTCCATCCCGTATGGGTGCAAATTCGAAAGGATGTAGAGCGGCGTCTCAGAAAACAGACCATTGAAAGCCTGCGTTGAGTAAATATTTTCCACGTTCTCGAGTCACGGGGAACCGGTTGTGCCCTCACTTGACGGAAATCATATTTCTTGAAGCGTGACTGCTAATCGGGTCTCCGTTCCTCTGCCTTGGTTACGATCCAGTAAACAAAACCGACAACCAGGATGGCGGCGATAAGATAGTAAATGGACTCCGGCCTTTCGTGCTTGAGCGTCGCGATCATCGTTTCCCGGATCATGGTCACCAACGCCACTCCCACGAACACACTGATATGGAACTTGCCTCCTTTGAGGTGGGAAATTTCGGTATTCATGAGCTCGATCATGAGCCAGAGCAGCAGCATGGAGCCGAGCGCCGAGATGATGCCCCCGACCACATCGCCGGAAAGGAGGTGCATCACGTCCTGTACGAAAAGCCACACCACGCTGATCGTAAGACCGATGAGCGCCAACACGAGCAGCAAGTTCGTGGTCTGAGAGAACCGTTCGGCGAACGTGATGAGCGCGCCCTTCACCTTATAGACCGGGGAATAGACCCTGATCTCCTCCTCGATGTACGAGGTGGTGATCACATCGAGGTTTATGTCGAGAATCTTTCCGACAGATATGATCTTGTTTGTCGCCTCCACCTTGTCTTCTTCTGTTTTTTGAATAATGCCGATGCAGGCGTTCTTGACGAGATTCACTGCTCGGTTCATGTAATGGGCATCCACGCTGTGCTTGACGTGAACAGCCCCGATCCGGATAAGCTTCTCATAATACCGGCCGTCGTAATTCCCGGAGAAGAGATCGAGGAACCACTGTCGCTGGGCGCCAAAAACGTGCTGTTTCCGCGTCTCCTCGGTGAAGAACTTCGCCGCGCCCTTGGTGCCCATGATCCAGAGGCCGAGCGTGCTCATTACCTCATCAACGTGCTCTTCCATGAGCGACCGAAGCCCGACGAGACGACGCTCGTCCTCGGAGGTGAAGCGATAATCCTGTTTGATTTCCTTGTATGATCTCATCTGTCTGTCCGTACAATCGAGCGCATCACGGAGTCCCGGGGTTGTCAAACGGGAGCGTCTGGAACCGCTCCCGTCCGCACAATTCATTCGTGACGGTGTTCGTGATGCTGTTGCTCTTCCGGTTTCATCATCCCCGGTTCCCCGTGGTGTTCTCCCTCACCCATCGCGTCCATATGCAGCCGCTCAACATAGTGGGTGAAATTCACATAGGCTTTTACATATTCCCTGCCTGCCTCAACGTTTTCACCGGCATGCATTTTTGTTTCCTTGACATGTGCAAACCGCCGGCGGATCCCGGCGGCCGAGGCATCATTGACCATCTTGACCAAATTGTCGACGGACCCCTTTTCGATCGCCTTGTCGGCAGCGGCAACGGACGGCTCCACCATCCCCGCGGGTTTGAGCCCCGTGTAGGGAGCACCCTCGCCTGCACGGTGGATTCTCACGAGCGTCTCGAAGAAGTACGAGTCCGCAAGCTCTTTCGCCTCGGGTCCTTTGCTGCGAACAGCCAGCGTTTTTTTAAAGAGCGCCCTGATCTCGGCCTCGTCATCCTTTTTCACCCACTTGAGGACCGGCGTCACGTCGCCCTTTTCCAGGGCCATCCTCGCCGCTGCCACCACCGGGCCATCGAGGGTGTCGCAATGGGCCGATGCGGACCCTGGCATGACCAGCCACAGAGCGACCATCAGACCTGCTATACATACAATCCGGGTCATTATCATCGTCACCTTTTTCATACTTGACTCCTCCATCCGTTAATTGTCCTGTCAGAACTGAACCGCGGAGAGCACTGAACTCTTTCCGCATTCGCTATCCTGGAATCAGGCCTTAATCTTCGCGAGCCTGAAAAAATCAACAAGGAACATCACCACCCCTGCTGTGAAACCCCACGCCGATGCCCAGAACACGGCGTACCACAACGTCATGAATCCCTGTGTCGTAAGGTAGTCCATACCGAGGACACGCTGGAAGTAGACCTGGACGATCCCGGCTACGGCAAGCGCCAGAGCGATGAGGATCATGAAAAAGTTCATGAACCAGAAGGCCTTTCTCCCCAAAGCCTGTTCGAAGACCTTCACCCCTTTGATCTGCGGCATGGCGAAGTACATCATCGTCAGGTTCAGCATGGCATAGGCGCCGAAAAACGCAAAGTGCCCGTGCGAGGCCGTAATCTGTGTACCGTGCGTCCACTGGTTGATCTGCGGCAGCGTATGCGCGAATCCCCAGACGCCGGCACCGAAGAAATGCATGATCGAGCAGCCGACCGCCCAGTTCATGGCGATGCGGTTCGGGATCTCGATCTTCCGCTCGCGCACAACCCTCATTGTGTCGATGACCATGAAGAGGATGGGCAGCGGTTCCAGGGCGCTGAAGATCGCTCCCCACCAGAGCCAGTACTGCGGCGTTCCGATCCAGTAGTAGTGGTGACCGGTGCCTACGATGCCGGTGAAGAGCACGAGTCCAACCTCGACATAGAGCCATTTCTCCACCAGTTCCCGCTCCACGCCCGTGATCTTCATGAGCATGAATGCCATGATGGCTCCGGTGACGAGTTCCCACGCGCCTTCGACCCAGAGATGGATCACCCACCACCACCAATAATACTGTGTGGCCAGGTTTTTCAGGAAGAAGACGCCGAAGAGGAACATGCCCGCGAGCATGACCAGACCGCCCAGGAGCACCCCCTGGATCACGGTCCATTTCTTCGTCTTCATCATGGTCATGAAGATATTGTAGAGGAAAATCAGCGCGACGATCACGATGCCGATCTTGAGGATTGTCGGCTGCTCAAGGAACGGCATGCCCCAGGACCACCCGAAGAGATAGCCTGTAATGGCCGTAACGCCGATGATCGCAAACAGAATAAGCTGGATATTTGCCAGTTTCGCACTGTAGATCTCTGTCTGCGCTTCTTCCGGAACGATATAGTACGCACCCCCCATGAAACCGAAGAGAAGCCAGACCACGAGCAGGTTGATATGAATCGCCCGCGATGTGTTAAACGGAAGGACATTGATGAGCGGGTCGAAGTCCCACACGTATTTGGCGCCTGTGATCAGTCCGAAGACGATCTGGAGGCCGAAGAGAATGGCGGCAATGATGAAGTAGTTAAAGGCAATCTTCTGTGACTCGTATTTCATCTCACCCCTCCTTATCGCAGCCCTGCGAGATAGGCCGCAAGGTCGTCAAGGTCCTTATGAGACAGCTTTGAGAAGCTCGGCATGATGGATTGAGGATTGTGCGATTTCGGGTTCCTGAGCTGTTCCTCAATCCATTCCTTGTCCCGCTTCTTTCCCACATAGGTAAGGTCAGGCCCGACCTTTCCGCCCACCCCGGCAATGGTGTGACAGGCGGAACAGCCCTGGGCCCTGTAGATCTCTTCACCGGGAGTGAGGGCGGTCACAGCAGAAGCCACCATGGGCTTCGGAGGCCAATTGTTGGTATCAATGGTGTTCACCCAGGTGAGGAAGGCAATAACGTCGGCGATCTCCTGGTTGTTCAGATGGAGGTTCGGCATCTTCCGGGCAGCGGGCCAGACCGCCTGCGGGTCCTTGATGAACCTGGTGGCCCAATCGCTGTCCCGGTAACTCATGACCTTTGTTACATCAGGAGCGTAGTAACCCCCGATTCCTAAAATCGTGTGACAGTCATTGCAGTTGTACTTCTGCCATACCCATTTGCCCGCGGCAACGCGTGCATCCAGCTTTTCTTCATGTGTTCGTTGGGGCATCTTGACGAGCGAATCATAGGTGAGGCCGAGAAAGATGACCGTCGAGATCACCGTCCCCCAGATAAATATTGCCTTTCCTTGCGACAGTGTCATGGCTCCTCCTTTCCTTCACGGTTGTTTCAGTTTCAGGTATTCTCCGACTAGAATCGCGGCAGGATACAAAACCTCCTCTTCCGTTTGCGCGTGCAGCTTCAACTTTTCGGCCAAGTGAACGTATTCCGGTTTTTTGTCGCTCTGTGCCGCTTCCATAAGCTTATGGAGCTCTATGACAATAGCCTTGTGCTCATGGAGCATATGGCCGAAGTCCTCCTTCAATCTGTCCGTCATGGTTATGGCAGTCCTGCTGTCCGCTGGGAGCTTGCCTTCCGCCAACATGGTCAATAACCCGAGTAGCGGCAGGGCGTACTCTTCTTCCTTCACGAAGTGAGGATGGAGCGCCCGCGCGACGGCCTGGGCGGCTTCGCTGATTTTACCGCCTGCTTTCGTCGCCGCGACAAGTTCTGCGTGAAGTTCCTCATGCTCCTGCTTGAGCGACGGGGGAACTTTGAATTCCATGGCACAACCTCCTTATAGTATCCCTTGTTGCATGCGCCTCTCCACCTCGATATCCAGCGCTCCGGGACCTGATATATTCAAAGGTTGATCACACACAGAGGTCATTCCCATCCCTCGACAACGGTCTTTTGCGATTTTTTATACGGGAACTTTTCCACAAGTTTATTGACCGGGAGCTTCTGATCCCCCTCCCGCATCGCATGAAGCAGAACAACCGACGCCCAATAGTCATTATAGTATTCCGTGTTCTGAAGCTGGACGGGAACGCCCTTGTCGTTCACCCGGTGACAGGCGCTGCAGGTCACCGGGCCCGCATATTTCCCGTCAGGGCTGAACTGGAGCGCCTGCTGGTGCGACGTCATGTCGGGAGTCTTTTCCGGGCCTTCATACCGTACCGGGTAGAGGCCGTGGATGGACTCGTGGCAGGACTGGCAGGCGATAGGGCCATGGGCCTTTGAATAACGATACAGCGAATACTTGTTCGGCTGGTCTACGGGGAAGTAATTTCCTCCCAGACTTTCCACGAAGGGCGCAAGGTGGCAGTCAGCGCAGTGCGGCTCGCCGGCTGCAAGCCACCAGTCTTTGCCTGCTGAGGCTCCGTCATACGGTACGGCATCGCCTTCTGTCGCATTCCAGGCGAGGAGCTTGAGCTTACCTTCGCTGTCTTTCGAGGCTTTCACGAGCGTGGCCCCGGTATGGTTTGCGTAATATGAACGGAGCGGATCTCCCTCGGCACCGACGATCGGATCGGCGTAGTAGTTCTTGAATTTTATCGCGTCTCCTTTCGCCACTTCGTTCATGACCTCTTTTAACGGAGCGTTGCGCAGCGTTTTGCCTTCCTGCTCCACGGGATTCTTAAGGTCGTCATGATTGTACAGCTCGTGGGCGAGCTGGTTGTGGCAGTTGGTGCAGTACAGTCCCCTGATCTTCGTGACGGTTTTCCCGTTTTCGTCCTTCCCGCTCACCTCCCTGAAGTACCACTTCCCGATCTGGTTCAGGAAGAACGGGGGCTTCACATCGGGATTGGTATGCGCGTCCCTGCGAAGATAACACCCGCCGCCGGCAATGCGCACGTCGGAGCTGGAAAACCGCGGGTTGCCCTCCTGGTCAACGATCTCGTAGGGGTTCGACCCGGGGACGTTCATTTTTTCTTCCCACCAGTGGGTTGGATGGCAGGCCTGGCAACTCTGCGTCCTTCCGGCCTTGTCGGGCATGGGAATGAAGCCGGCATGCGCCTGGTGGACCGCTTCCGTGAGCGTCGGGCCCTTTACGGCCTGGTAGCCCGTCGCCCCGGGCCGCGGCGATTGAAGATTGCCGGACACGTTATCTCCGTGGCAGTCGGCGCAGTTCACCGATCCTACCACACCAAGCCGGTTGTACGATGTGTCGGGATTGTACTCCTTCAGAAGGGAGGTGCCGTGGCGGCTGTCATGGATCTCCAGGATGTTGATGGACGCCTGCGCCTGACGCGCCGTGAACTCCGACACATCGGAGTAGTTGTTTTTCCAGTACGCATACTCCTTCTCGGAAAGCATCAATCCCTGTTCCTTCGCCATCTTGACCGCCCTGCCCTGGCCCGAGTGACATACGTAGCAGTTCGGAATGTCCACGGGGTTCGTGCCGAAGAACTCGACCGGTTTTCCCTTGGCCGTTATTGGCTTGCCCTTCTTGTCGCGAAGTTGGACCATGGAGTACTGGTACGGCTGGAAGTCCTTCTCCGAGATCGACCGTATCGTGCCCTTTCTCCTGCTGTCATAGAACGCGGTCAAGGGCAGGCCCAGCGCGTCCCAGAGGTACGACGAGGTCAGCGTAAGCTGGATGTTCTTCACTTCCGGGATCAGAGAATCAGTGAAGACCTTGTTGCCGCCTTTCGGACCGGCATAGGCAAGGTCCCCGCCGGCCAGGTTCTTGCCCGTGGGGCCGGAATCTATCGGCACCTGTATCTGTTTGCCGACGTGGAGCCTCTGCGATTCGTTCCAGTTTTCCGGGATCGTGCCTTCAAGGTCCTTGTAAATAAAAAGGTGCGTCCATACGTAATTTGCCATGTTGTCGCCGGGCTTGTCCATCTTTCCATCGCCATAGACGTCTTTCGCGACGTTCCAGTACCGCATTTTGTTTCCTTCGCTGTAGCTGTTGTCCCTCACGAAATAATGCAGCGATACCCCGTCATCGGGGCTGAGCAGACGGGGAAGCGCCCCGCCCTCGCCGGTTTTTATGGCCTGAGCCTGTATGCTGTTGTACGGCGGGATCACGCAGCAGTAGGTGATGTCGAACCCCACGCAGTGCATGCCAAGCTCGTAATTAATGAAAATTGCGTAAGGATCTTTCGGATCATAGAGGGTCGACGTTTTCCCCGCCTTGTCCTTCACCTTTACGGCTTTCTCGAGGCTTTGTTTAAAGGGCGGGGTGACATCATAGGAAGATTGGGATGCCGCAAATACTATGGCACCCGAAACGATAAGGGCTATCACCAGAAAAAAACTGATTCGAACCAGATGTCGCTGTTTCATAATGTTCCTCCTCTGGAATGTGATACTATCCTCTGTTAGTCGCTCCAGCTTATCGCTTGCTAAGGACTTCCTTCAGCACAACAGCATTGTTGTGCTCCTCATCCCTCGCGGAGTAAAGAAACGTCACCGTTCTCTTTTTAGCCTCGCTCCTCAGACGTTTGACAATCTCGTCCATCTCCTTCAATTCTTTTCGGTATCTTTTCTTAAACTCGGGCCATTTCTCGGGATCATGGCCGAACCATTTCCTGAGTGCGTCGCTCGGCGCGACTTCCTTGAGCCACTCGTCAATATGGGCATCGTCCTTTTTTATCCCTCGCGGCCACAAACGGTCTATGAGAATTCTCTTCCCGTCGTCAGCGGACGGAGGATCATATATGCGTTTGATCTTGATCATGTGCATCTCCGACAACAAAACTTATTCTTTCACAAAAGCATCCTTATTCGCTCCGCAAACCGGGCAGACCCAGGTGTCGGGTATTTTCTCAAAGGGCGTTCCCGGCGCAATTCCTCCGTCAGGGTCGCCTATCTCCGGATCATAAATCCAATCGCAGGCCGTACACTTCCATTTGTCCATGAGCATACTCCCTTAGTACTATGAAATTATTCCCCTGTTCGTGAAAATACAGAAAATTACATTTTATCATCTTGTCGGCAGAATAAATATTTATGCTTATCAAGAATAAAGATGGAATGTTAATCAGTTTTAAAACGGAAATGAATAGTAAAACTATAGCACATTACGCGTGTTCATTGTTTCCTCATATTTATTGTTGTGCTATCCCAAACGTTTCCTGAAACGGAAAGAGCTAAGGGCAAAAACAGCAATACCGATGATGAACAACGCCGTCATCTGCGGCCAGAGAATGGCAATTCCGTTTCCCTTCAGGAATAGTCCGCGGATAATAACGAGAAAATACCTGAGCGGATTGATATAGGTCGCGTACTGAAATATGAGTGGCATGTTCTCGATCGGGAACATGAATCCCGAGAGCAGAACCGCGGGCATATAGAACAGGAACGTGGCCATGAGTGCCTGCTGCTGCGTCCTAGCGATTGTCGAGATAAAGAGGCCGATGCCCAGCACGGAAAGAAGGTAGATCGATGTGGACAAAGGCAGTAAGTAAAGAGTCCCCCGCATGGGGATATTGAACTTCAACACGGCGAACGCAGTGACGAGGATCATGTCGAAAAAAGCGATGATGGCGAAGGGGATAGTCTTCCCGAGGATGAACTCGGCGGGCTTGAGCGGCGTGACCATGAGCTGTTCCATGGTCCCGATCTCTCGCTCGCGCACCACCGCCATGGAGGTGAGCAGAAGCGAGGTGAGCATGATCACCATGGCGATAACGCCCGGAACGTTATAGTTCTTGCTCTTGAGTTCCGGGTTGTACCAAGCGCGCTGGCGCACGTCAATGAGCGGGGGTGCCTCCGCGACTGCCAGATCCTGCTCGTATTTCTTGATGACCCGGCCTGCGTAATCCAGTGCAACGGTCGCGGTATTCGAATCCGTGCCATCGGCGACCACCTGGATCGCGGTTGGTGACAATCGTTTCAGGTCTTTCGAAAATCCCCGATTGATCTGGATCGCCACACTCACCTTCGCCGTGTCAAGAAGCTCCTGTATCTCTGCCGGCGACATCGTCTCCGCCAAGACCTGGAAATATCCCGAGGACGCAAACCTGCGGACCAGTTCCCTGCTCTCGAAGGAACGGTCCACGTCGTACACGGCTGTGGGGATGTTGTTCACGTCCGTCGTCACAGCGTAACCGAACACCATGGTCTGGAGCAGCGGCAGGACAAAGACGATCGCCTTCATCCGCCGGTCGCGAAATATCTGGATAAACTCCTTGATCACCATGTGCTTTATGCGTTCTTGGGCCTTGCTCATAGATACCGGCTCTTTTTTCCAAGAGGCCAAATGCGGCCTTCCTTGCTCTGCGCTATGTGACCCCTTGACTCCATCTGTCTCTATGCGATCTTCTTCTTGAACTTACTGTTAGCCGCAATGAAGACGATAAGGCCAAAAAAGACGAGGAAGATCGCATCCGTTATGAGTAACCTCAAAGGGTTACCCTTCAAGAAGATTCCCTTCAGCACGGCGACGAAGTACCGGGCCGGAATGATGCGCGTAACCGCCTGGAGCGGGACCGGCATGTTCGAGATAGCGAACATGAACCCGGAGAGCAGGAACGCGGGCAGAAAGGTCGTCACCATCGAAATCTGGCTGGAAACGAGCTGGGACTTCGCCGTAATGGAGATAAGGATGCCGAGCCCGAGAGCGCCGAAGAGGAACACGCTCGACACCACGCTCAGGATGAAGACATTCCCCTTGAGGGGGACTTCAAAGAGAAACACTGCCATCAGGACCGCAATGACCATATCGATGAAACCAATCAGGAAGTACGGAATGAGCTTCCCGAGGACGAGTTCCGGAGCTTTTACCGGCGTGGCAATGAGCTGCTCCATGGTTCCCCGTTCCCATTCCCGCGCAAAGGTGAGCGACGTGAGAAGCGCGGCGATTACCATCATGATCACGGCGATCAGGCCGGGAATGATGAAATTCCGCGACTTCATTTCGGGATTATACCAGACGCGGACCTGGGGGTTGATGAGTGCCCGGGTCGTTTCTCGGGACAAACGCTGGCTGGTGCGTTCTAGGAGCGCTGAGAGATATCCCAGGGCTATGGTCGCGGTGTTGGAATCGCTCCCGTCGACCAGTACCTGAAGCTGGGCCGTCCGGCCGGCATGAATAGACTTCGAAAAGTCGGAAGGAATCGCGAGCGCCACTTTTGCCCTTCCTGAATCGAGATAGGAATCGATCTCGCGATGGTCGTCGGCATAACGGACGATGGTGAAGTAGCGCGATGCCGTAAGCTCGGCGATGATCTCCCTGCTTGTGCCACTCCTGTCCTGATCGTAGACGATCGTGGTGAGATGGTCCACGTCAAGCGTAATGGCGTAGCCGAAGATCAAGAGGAGCAACACCGGCATGAGGAACGCCATGGCCAAGCTCAAGGGGTCCCGCTTGATCTGGATCAGCTCTTTCTGCGCGATGGCTTTTATGCGGATCAGTTTCACGGCTTCCTGTTTGCAGGCATGCTCACAGGCCTCCTCACGATACTTCTATCAGCGTCACGAACACGTCTTCCAGGGATGGCACGATCTTTTCGATCCTGCTCACCGTGATGTGCGAGTCTTCCATAATCTTCCGGATCAAGGGAATGGCGTGTAACGCATCTTCCACGGTAGCATGGAGAACGCTGCCGAAGACCGCCGTTTCGATGCCCTGGCGTTCAAGAGATTCCATGGCCACGACAAGCGGTTCTGCCTCGATCTCGAGAACGTCGCGGGTCATGAGATCACTTCTCAGCTCATTCGGCGTGCCCTCGACGATAATCGCGCCCCGGTAAATGAGCGCGAGCCGGCCGCAGTAATCCGCCTCGTCCATGTAGTGTGTTGTGACGAAAACCGTGGTTCCCGACTGGGTCATCTCATAGATCAGGGTCCAGAAGTTCCTGCGAGAAATGGGGTCGACGCCGGACGTCGGCTCGTCGAGGAAGAGGATCGGCGGTTCGTGCAGGATGGCGCAGCCCAGCGCGAGCCGCTGCTTATACCCGCCCGGCAGGGTCCTCGTAAGCGTATCCCGCTCGTCCTTGAGCCCTGCCATTTCGAGCGCCCACTCTTTGCGTGCTTCTTTTTTTGACAGGGCAACGTTGTAGATGCCGCTGAAGAAATTGATATTTTCTTCTACGGTGAGATCGTCGTAGAGCGAAAACTTCTGCGACATATAGCCGATGTTCTGTTTGATCTTCTCGGATTGGGTGATGATGTCGTATCCTCCCACGGTTCCGCTCCCGCCCGAGGGCAGGAGGAGACCGCAGAGCATGCGGATGGTCGTGGATTTGCCCGCGCCGTTTGGGCCGAGAAAGCCGAATATCTCCCCTTTCCTGACTTCGAGGCTGATATGGTCTACGGCTGTGAAGTCCCCGAAGGTGCGGGTAAGGTTTTGTACTTTGACGGCCACATTATTCATACGTTTCTGTTTTCCCTATTCCGTAATCAGCAATTGAAGCTCATTCCTTCACCATTGAGATGAACACATCCTCTAAGGACGGCAGAATGTCGCGATAATCCTTTATCTCGATCCCGAGACTCTTCAAGTCGGCGATGATCTCCGCGGCAGACACTTTTTCCTCGATGGTTATGTGCAGCCTGTCGCCGTAGAGGCTCACGCTGATGACGCCGCCCAGATTCTTCACGAGCTCGACGGCTGAGCGGGCGTTCTCCGACCACACTTCTATCATAGGCCGCTGGACAGCGCGTCTGACGTTCTTCGGCACGTCCTCCAGCAGGATCTTCCCTTTGTGCATCAGGCCGATCCTCGTGCACCGCTCGGCTTCATCGAGATATGACGTAGAGACCAGGATCGTTACGCCCTCCTTCAGGAGATCGTACAGGATCTTCCAGAAGTCCCTGCGCGAAACAGGGTCCACGCCGTTTGTCGGCTCATCGAGGAACAGCACCTCCGGCGTATGAATGAGCGCGCAGGCGAGGCCGAGCTTCTGCTTCATCCCGCCCGATAGTTTTCCCGCAAGCCGGTCCTTGAACGGCGTCAGGTTGCTGAAACCGAGAAGCCGCTCGATCCTCGCCGGACGCTCCTTCTGCGGAACTTCATATAGGTCCGCATAGAAGTTGATGTTCTCCATCACCGTCAGGTCCTCGTACAGCCCGAACCGCTGCGACATGTAGCCGATCTTTTCCTTGATCCGTTCTCCTTCGGCGAGAATGGAATGGCCAGCAACCCATGCTTCGCCTGACGTAGGGTCCATGATCGCCGCCAGCAGCCGCATGGTCGTGGTCTTGCCCGCACCGTCGGGTCCCACGAGGCCGTAGAGCGCGCCCTTTCGTATTTCGAGATTCAGC
>JBLMWN010000115.1:0-21068 GCA_050257255.1 Betaproteobacteria bacterium
GAAACTTCAGCGCTTCGCCGAGAAGGTCCGCGTTTGCTGCAGATGCGCATAGCAGGAACAACACAAGAGTTAAGACAATAACACGTTTCATACCATGCCCCCTTTATCCTACGATTGGAACAAGTAATTGAGCTGACCTGGAGAGCATCCCGAAAAGAATCGATCTGATGATCGTTATTGACTTACAGTTCTCGACTGTATCAGAATTTGTCCGCTATTTCAAGCCACGTGTAACGCCTTGTCACGTGTAACGCCTCTCCCAATGGTCCGTAGCCTATAGCCCTACTCTATCCTCTAAAAATCATTTGCCATAACCTCCTTCCTGCGTTAATATAGGAAGCTGTTTTGTACTGCTCAGGACCATCAGGAGCCACAGACCCCCGAGGACGCGGAAACACGTCACAAACTAAGGTCGGATCTGGATTCAAAACCGCGTTCATGGTTCGACTGAGCTCACGACGGAGTCTGTAGTTACAATTGCACTAATCAAGGGAAAGATCAACCAATGCTCCAGGTCACGAATATTGAAAAATCGTATGGCAAGCAGGTGCTGTTTGACGGCGTGAGCTTTACCGTGAATCCGCGCGAGCGCGTGGGGCTCGTGGGCAGGAACGGCCATGGCAAGACAACACTCTTCCGCATGATCTTAGGTGAAGAGCATCAGGACTCCGGCACGATCACGACACCCTCGGGATACACCATCGCCCATCTGTCACAGCACATCCATTTCACCGAGGATACCGTTCTCAAGGAAGCCTGCCTGTCCCTTCCGAAAAACGAGGACCACATCGATGAGACGTACAAGGCAGAGGCGATTCTTCACGGCCTCGGGTTCACGAACGCCGACTTCGACCGCCGGCCGTCATCGCTTTCCGGCGGGTACCAGGTCCGTTTGAACCTTGCAAAAGTGCTCGTGTCGGAGCCGAATCTCTTGCTCCTCGACGAACCGACGAACTACCTCGACATCGTGTCGGTCCGTTGGCTCACCCAGTTTTTGCGCGCCTGGAGGAACGAACTCATCATTATTACCCACGACCGTGACTTCATGGACAGCGTCACGACCCATACGATGATCATCCACCGCTGCAAGATGCGCAAGATCGCGGGAGGCACGCAGAAGCTTTATGATCAGATCCTCCTGGAAGAGGAGATCTACGAAAAAACGCGACAGAACGACGAGAAGAAACGCAAAGAGATCGAGCAGTTCATCAACCGCTTCCGCGCCCAGGCGACCAAGGCCAGCGCGGTCCAGTCCCGTGTCAAGGCGCTTGCGAAACACGAGAAGCTCGACAAGCTTGAAGAGATCAAGGCACTCGACTTCAAGTTCCGGTCCGCGCCGTTCGAGGCCAAATGGCTGATGACTATCGACGACCTTTCCTTCTCATTCTCCAAGAACAGCCCCAACCTGATCGAGGGCCTGTCCTTCGCCGTGGGCAAGAAGGACCGCATTGCTGTAATCGGGAAAAATGGCAAGGGCAAGACGACGCTCCTGAACGTGCTGGCAAGAGAACTATCACCCTCAAACGGCGAGGTGAAGACCCACCCCAACACGAAGATTGCCTACTTCGGCCAGACGAACATCAACCGCCTGCGCCCTGAAAAGACCGCGCTCCAGGAGATCATGGACGCGCATCCGGACAACAGCCAGGGTGAATCACGCGCAATCTGCGGGCTCATGATGTTCGAGGGTGACAACGCGCTCAAGAAAGTGAGCGTGCTCTCGGGCGGCGAGAAGAGCCGCGTGCTCCTGGGAAAGCTCCTGGTCTCGCCGGCAAACATGCTCATGCTCGACGAGCCCACGAACCATCTGGACATGGAGTCCATCGACTCGCTCATTGAGGCGATTGATGACTTCGACGGTGCAGTCATGATCGTAACGCACAGCGAGCTGATCCTCGAGGCCGTGGCAACAAAGCTGATCGTCTTTGACAACGATACCGTCACGGTCTTCGAAGGAACGTACCTGGACTTCCTTGACCGGGTGGGATGGAGCGATGAAGGCGGGGTGCACGTAAAGAAGACGAAGAGGCAGGGAACCGAAAAAAGCGTCAACCGGAAGGACGCGAAGAAGTTGCGCGCCAATATCGTGTCCGACAAGTCAAAGGTCCTGAGCTCGCTCAAAAACAGGATCATGGCCATTGAAGAAGAGATTACGAAGCTTGAGCAGGGCGTGGAGCGCGACACGCAGGAGCTGCTCGAAGCATCGGTCAAAGGCAAAGCCCTGTCTATCAGGGAGCTGTCCGCGTCCATCAACGAAGCCAAGGCGCGGATCGAGAGGCTCTTCGCCGATCTTGAAACGGTGACGGCCGAGCACGATGCGAAAACCCGGGAGTTCGACCTGCAGTTAAGCGAACTGGCACAGATATCGTGACACAGAAAAAATCAATATCCGTTTTAGACAGGATTATGGGATAGAGTCGGATTATTAAGGATCGACACGCTGTTGATCCCGGCGAACGTGTCATTGATCCAAAGGATAACCATTCGATGAAGGGCTTCAACCGCTTTCTCCTTCAGTTCCTGAAAGACGTAAAACAATGGTTTTTCTTCATGCTTTACCTGTCTTTGTTCAGGATCGCCTTTATCCTGTTCTTCAAGGACAGGATGGACGTTGCCAGCAGCTTCTCAGACATCCTGTGGACGGCACTGAACGGTCTTCGATATGACTCCATGGTCTCGACCGACTGGGTCCTGATCCCTTTCCTCGCGGCAACCATACCGTCGGGTTTTATCGATACCGAACAATATGCAGACCGCTTCCGCAAGGCTGTCGGCGCTCTCTTTGTCGTCATCACGTCCATAACCTGGGTCGTCACCTTCGGTTATTTCAAGGAGTATAACGAACAGTTCAACCACTTCCTTTTTAACCTCTATTATGACGATACCAAAGCCATCTTCCAGACCATCTGGGCCGACTATCATCCCATTCCCTTCCTGCTCATCATAGGCTTGCTCTCTTGGGGAATGCTTGTACTGCAGAAACGTTTTCTGCAGACCCGCTTCGGTTTTTCGGGTAAGCTCGCTGTTCGTCCGTTCCCGCTCCTGTCGAAAAGCCTGATCATCCTGATCGTCCTGTCGGTGATCGCTGCCGGTTTCCGGGGTTCCATCGGCCGCAGGCCTGCGCAGCGCAAGGACATTGCGATCACGACGGATGCGTTCCTGAACAAGTCTGTCGTAAATCCTTACTTCTCGCTGCTCTTCGCGGTGCAGGACCACAAGCATCAGACTGGCTCGACAGGTCTTGCGACTTTTTTACCGGACGGAGACGTCCGGAAAGCAGCGCAGGAACTGTTCAATAATCATCAGTTCTACGGCGACCTGGATGCCTATCTTTTGAAGCACGCAAAAGGGCCCAAAGGCACGCCGCCGCGCCACATCTTCCTCTTTGTCATGGAAAGCTATGACGCCTGGCCGTTCCTCGATAAATACGCTTCCCTCAGGTTGACGCATGAGCTGTCCGAGCTCGGGCGCAAGGGCCTCCACTTCGAGAACTTC
The DNA here is from genome assembly GCA_050257255.1 of Betaproteobacteria bacterium. GTDB lineage: Bacteria > Nitrospirota > UBA9217 > UBA9217 > UBA9217 > JAJYKN01. Next base: position 3,496 of record JBLMWN010000115.1, read on the forward strand.
CTGCCCGCTTCGGACGGGACCATGGAAACCCTGGGCGCGATCATCACGGACCTTCCCTATGCCGCCGTGGAAATCAATTACCAGTCTACGTCGCGGACCCCCTACCCCTCGTCGATCTTCGAAACGTTCAAGCGCCTCGGCTATCGGACCCGGCTTTTTTACGGGGGGTACTTGAGCTGGCAGCGGTTCGGTGATTTTGCCCGCGATCAGGGTGCGGAGGAGATCTACGGCGCGCCTCATATGAGCAAAGGCGTTGCGACTCATGAATGGGGCGTGGACGATGAGTATCTCATGGACTTCATCGTAAACACGGTTGGCGACGATCGGCCGAGCTTCAATCTCATTATGACGACGAGTTATCACCCTCCGTACAATGTCGATGTATGGGCCAAAGGCTTTCCGTTAAGGAAGATCCCGGACGACATCGCGCCGATCTTCGGGGACACCACGAGCCTTAAGATGCTCGGCCACTTGTGGTATGCAGACAAATGCCTCGGCGATTTCGTGAAGAAGGCTGAAGCCAGGCTGTCGCGTCCGCTCTTCGCGTTCACAGGCGATCATTTCGGGCGTAAGTTCATCAATGCAAAACCGGAATTCTTTGAACGGTCGGGAGTGCCCTTCATCCTCTACGGCAACGAGGCCCTCAGGGGGATCAGAATGCCGCAGGGCGCGGCAGGCAGCCACATCGACATCGGCCCCACGCTTATTGAGCTTTCCGCTCCAAAAGGGTTCACCTATTATTCCATAGGACAGGACCTCCTTGCGCCGCGGGAAGCGTTTCTGGGTATCGGATGGTGGAGGGTGATCGGAAAAGACTTCATCCTCGACATATCAGGCCAGCCGAAGTATTACCCGCTGCCCGGCAGGAGTCTTCCTAAAAACCTGCCTGATATGCATGAATTGAAAGCCGTCTTCGATCGCGTGTACGGCATTGGGTGGTGGAGAGTGAAGCGGGGCGCAAAGCTGTAGCAGACTCAAGAAATAATTACCAAATTATCAAGAAAATAAACAAAGCCCCGGAGGTAACGTCCGGGGCTTTTGTTGCCTTGGCATACTCGTTAGAATAACCGCCGACTCTTGCCGGGCCGGGTACCGTTCCGGAGAGCCGTCGTCACCCTGATCGTACGAAAACGTAGCTCTCAGAGAAATTTACTTGCCTGAGGACAGGTTCTGAATCGTCTGCCTGATTGTAGCGGCATCAGGCGCGTTCGGCGTGAGTTCCAGATACTTCTGGAACTCTTTTATTGCTTCTTGATTATTATGCAAATCATTGGCCAGGACAACACCGAGGTTGCGGTGCCCGTTCGGGAAGTTGGGGTCGATCTTGAGCGCCTTCCGGTACTCCTCGACGGCCTTGTCGAACTTGCCGATCCCGCGGTAGCACGTTCCCAGATCGACCCGCGCGGGTACGTTCTTCGGATCAAGGGCCAGGGCCTTCTCATAGGCATCAACGGCCTCGCCGAAGCGCTGCGAGTCCATCAGCACGTTGCCCAGGTTGATCCAGGCCTCCGCGCTCTTGGGCGACGTCTTTGTCGCCTGCTGCAGCCGATCGATCTCCATCTGCGTCGGCATTGATGGAGGCGAATAGACTATCTGGCTTTTCTCTTCCTTCTTCTGCCGGCACCCGATGGTCAATGCGACAATCAGCATGATGATAATGCCCACGATCTTTTTCATATTTCCTCCTTCTGGCAGTTCAGCGTTCGAAATTCCGAATTCAAAGTGACTTCTTCAATTCTCCAGCTTGTTCATCCTACCCCTTGACGAACGAGCAGCAATAATCCGTCAGCTTCTTTACCTTCAGCTTGAATTTCGCATTTGGCGCGACCTCGAAGGACTGGCCGCCCCTCACGGGCTTCCACGCGGTCTCCCCCGGCAGAAGCACGTCGAGCTCGCCGGCCAGAATCTCCATGATCTCCTTGTCAGCGGTGCCGAACTCGAACTCTCCCGGCAGCATCACGCCGAGGGTTTTCTTGGCCCCGTCAGGAAACAGCACGGTCCTGCTCGTCACCTTGCCGTCGAAATAAACGTTGGCTTCGCGTACTACAGTCACCCCATTGAATTCTGACACGGTGAAAAACTCCTTTCGTAATGTAACCACGGGTGAACACGGTTAAAAAGCAGAACAATGCAGATTAAGGCTGATTATGACAATTTTCCAATTCTGTTTTTTCTACGTTCATCTTCATTCAATTTCGTTTTTTGCGCCTTTTCCATCGCATTTCACAATCCCGTACCGCATTTGTATCACCTCGTCAAATGCCGGTACTTGATCCGGTGCGGCTGGTCGGCATCCGCTCCAAGGCGCGCCTTGCGGTCCGCCTCGTACTCCGAATAGTTCCCATCAAAGAAAACCACTTTACTGTCGCCTTCGAAAGCGAGGATATGCGTCGCGATCCTGTCGAGGAACCAACGGTCGTGGCTGATCACGACGGCGCAGCCCGCAAAGTTCTCAAGCCCCTCTTCCAGCGCACGCATTGTGTTTACATCGAGGTCATTCGTCGGCTCATCGAGCAACAGTACGTTCGCACCCTCCTTGAGGATCCGTGCGAGGTGCACGCGGTTCCGCTCACCGCCGGAGAGAACGCCCACCTTCTTCTGCTGGTCCGTGCCTCCGAAGTTGAACCGCGACACGTATGCGCGGGAGTTCACGAGTTGCTTGCCGAGCGGGACTTGCTCCTGTCCGCCGGTGATCACCTGCCAGATGGTCTTGTTCGGATCAAGGGCATCGCGGCTCTGGTCCACATACCCCAGCTTCACGGTCTCGCCGATCCTGATCACACCCTTATCCGGTTTGTCCTGGCCCGTGATCATGCGAAAGAGTGTGGTCTTTCCCGCGCCGTTCGGCCCGATGACGCCCACGATGCCGCCCGGCGGGAGCATGAAGGACATGTTCTCGACGAGGATGTTGTCGCCGTAAGCCTTGGCTACGTTCTCGGCTTCGATCACGACCTTGCCGAGACGGGGTCCCGGCGGAATGTAGATTTCGAGCTCCTTTGCGCGTTTCTCCCCCTGTTGGCCGAGCAACTGTTCGTAGGAGCTTATGCGCGCCTTCGATTTGGCGTGCCTGCCCCTGGGCGACATCCTGATCCATTCGAGCTCGCGCTGGAGCGTCTTCTGCCGCTCGCTCTCCGACTTCTCCTCCTGTTTCAGGCGCTCCTGCTTCTGCTCAAGCCAGGACGAGTAGTTCCCTTTCCAGGGGATGCCCTGGCCGCGGTCAAGCTCCAGGATCCAGCCCGCCACGTTGTCGAGGAAGTACCGGTCGTGGGTCACGGCGATCACCGTACCCTCATAGCCGTTGAGATGGTGCTCAAGCCAGGCAACGGACTCTGCATCGAGATGGTTCGTCGGCTCATCGAGCAGGAGAATGTCTGGTTTCTGGAGAAGCAGCCGGCAGAGCGCCACGCGCCGTTTCTCACCGCCGGAAAGGACCTTCACCAGGGTGTCTCCGGGAGGACAGCGCAGGGCATCCATTGCCATCTCGAGCCTGCTGTCCAGTTCCCAGGCGCTCAGATGATCGAGCTTCTCCTGCACCTCGCCCTGTCGCGCAATGAGCTCATTCATCTCGTCGTCGGACATGGGACTGGCGAACTGCTCGTTGATCTTGTTGTACTCATCCAGGAGATCCACCGTCTCCTGAACTCCCTCTTCAACGATCCGGCGCACGGTCTTTTCAGGATCGAGCTTCGGTTCCTGCTCGAGATAACCAACGGTGTAGCCCGGAGAGAGCACGGCCTCGCCCACATGCTCCTTGTCCACGCCTGCCATGATCTTAAGGAGCGAGCTTTTTCCGGAACCGTTCAGACCAAGCACGCCGATCTTTGCGCCATAGAAGTACGAAAGATAGATGTCCTTCAGCACCGGCTTCTTGTCGTAAAACTTGCCCACCCCAACCATGGAATAGATAACTTTGTTCGGTTCGGCCATATACGATCTGGAAAACCTCCTGAAAAATTATAGGCTCTTTTGTACACTTAATTATGGTCGTGTGTCAATAATAAAAAGGGGCGGCATACCGGCTGGTAGGTGGAAAAGTGCATGGCTAGAAGCGGCATGAGGACATGATTCACCCGCTGCTCAATAGTGCTGAAATGGAGAAACCACTGTAGCTTGCTGGGAGCCATGCTCCGGCTCAAATTGATTCGGGCATGAGGTTCGGGAGGACATCTCCGGGGTCGAACGATATCTCAAGAATGTTTTCTGCGGTTTTTCCCAGATCTTCTGTCATTTCCGCTTCTCCGTTCAGGCCCCTTGTAGTCTGGATCATTGAATTTTCTTCGATCCTGCCCCGATCTTCGATCCATAGAAATCCTCACTCAAGTTTATTTGTTTACTTGCAAAGAGGTTGTAATGAAAATAAATCAGTGCTCCCTGTGGCTACTTGTGATTCTCCATCGTAACATTGTTCAAAGCAGTACAAGAAATGGCGGCCTCTTCAACACATTATCTGCATAGTCACGTAATGGCCCGTAAAGAAAGATCTACCGGCTTTCTACGATCTTTTGCGGCCCGTCTGTCTTTCCCGCTTCTTCGTGGATGACCCTCGTAGTTTGGATCATGGACTATTCTTCGATTGCCAGTCGATCTTCGATCAGTCCAAGACCTGCGTTCTTCCTGGAGCAGTTCGAGGAGGATGTCGAGCATCTCTTTCTTTTTTTCTAAGAAGAGATTTTCATGCGTGGTTTCAGTGCGAACTTCGATCTTTTTCAGCTCGAAGTGATAATCTGATACGAGAGAGACAAGCACCTGCTCGATCTCTGTGAAGAGCTCCTGGTCATCTTCGGGCCTTCTGTCCTTTTTGATCTCGATCTTCGCCGTCAGCGCATCGATCTCGCCGGCTATTTTCTTTGCGTGGTCCTGGATGGCTTCGTACAACTTCGTCACGGCAGCCACTTCTTCACTGAGAAGCGACGATATCTCCTTCGAGAGTACGGCGACGTCATGTTTCACGGTTTCGAGATACTGCTTGGTGATCGGACCGTGGCGCAGGCGGTCCTTGAGGTGCTCCTTGAAGTGTGTCTTGAGGTCCTCGGTGATCTGCCTCTCCTTCTTCTGATTGCGATGGAGGTCAGCAAGGACGCCGACCGACGCTTCGCAGAGTGCTTCTATCTTGACTAGGTTGTCTCTGACATACACTGCGATGCGGGTCAGCTCTTCGGTCAATGCCGCCCAGCGCTTCCTGTATATTCTGAGTGTCTTTTTCCTCTCCTCGATCATACCCTGAAGTCTGGCCAGCTTGACCGCATCCTCTTTCCTTTTCGGGTTGAGCCTGCCCATCGCCTCTTCGGCGGACTTGATGAATGCCGTCGGCTTATTGAAATCAAGCGTTCGGAGCGCGTACACATGATATTTATACTGCTCCACCGCCGATTTAAGAGCGGGTTTGACGAAGTGGGAATGGCCCAGCACGCCGTAGAACATTTTCCCCTGGATGTCCTGATGCGCCGCGACGTGCGGCTGACGGCGCTCGAACGCATGAACCCCGTTGAGCAACTCACGATACTTTGCCAGGTCGTCGCCGTGTAGTATTCGTCTGCCTTCCTTTTTCGGGCTCTCGAGGAACGCCTTAAGTTCTTCCCGCGTCGGCTGGAGTGCTTCGTTAGGCCGGAAACTGAGGCCGAATATGGTTTTGTCTATGGGCATGGGAATACGGGGAATGGTCACTGCCTATATAAATCATCATACAGAAATGGAGGTTCAAGGTCAAGGGGGACCGTCATAAGTGCGGAAGTGAATTGCGGATTAGGAAATGAATGATGAAAATGGGGACGCGGGGAGCGGGCATGGTGAAATTGCCGATTCCACAGAATTAGTCAGGGGTTCGCGGCGATTGAGATAAAATAATGATGTGAAGCTTCAACGTTCGTACGGTACAACGAAGGTGCAGAGTTCGGGAGCGCCGGCAGGGAAAAACAACCCCTCACGATGAAGCTTTTACCTTCTACGGCTTTTCCCGGCCCTCCTGTCCTTTCCGCTTCTCCGTTCAGGCCCCCGGTAGTTTGATTCTTCATGTTTCCTCCGGTCCTTTGCTGATCTGCGATCGGTCCGGGACCTGCGTTCTTTCTGCGCCTGTTCGAAGAGGTAGCCAAGCATCTCTTTTCTTTTTTCCCCAATGATGCCTTGATGCGCCGTATCGGTGTGGGTTCTTGACAGCTTCAGCTCAAAGCGATAGTCCGATATGAGCGAGACGAGGACCTGCTTGATCCGTTTGAAGAGCCCTCTTTTCTCTCGAACGCTCCCGTTCTTTTTACTCTCGATCTCCACGAGCAGGGCGTCAATATCCTGCGCGGCTTTTTTTGTATGGCCGTGAATGGCTTCGTATAGTGCCATCAGGGCATCGGTATCTTCCCTGATGAGGACCGACATCTCCGTTGAAAGCAGGTCGAGCTCTTTTTTGGCGTTCTCCAGATCCTGTTTGGAAGAGACTCGACCGCGGTACAGGGCCTCCCTGAACTGCTCCTTGAAGTATGTTTGAACATCCTTGACCAGTTGTTTCTCTTTCTTCCTTCCTATCTCTACTTCTGCGAGAATAACGATCGATGTTTCGCAGAGTTTTTCAATCCTGACGAGATTGTCTTTGATGTACAGGGCGATGCGGCGTAGTTCGGCGGTTAATTCTGCCCACGGCCTCTTGAGCGTTGCGAGAACTTTTTTCCGCTCACCGATCATCTCCCTCAGTCTCGCCATCCTCATCACATCTTCAATCTTTTTTCTGCTCAGCCTGCCGATCTCTTTCTCGGCGGATACGATGAATGTTGTCGGATGGTCGAAATCGAGCGACATCAGCGCATGCAGGTGATATTGATACAGCTCCACCGCCGACAGGAGCGCGTGGTTGACGAATTGAGAATGGCCAAGCACGCTGTAGAACATCTGTTGCTGGAGGTCGTCCTGCCGCGTGTCCGGCGCCTGATGCCGTGCAAAGGCATCAGTCTCTTTGAGCAGCTGACGATACTTTGCCAGGTCACTGATGCGAAGTTCCTGACCATCTTCCGTGCGCGCGCTCTCGAAGAACGCATCAAGCTCCTTCTGCGTCGGCAGGATGTTTTCGTCAGGGTGAAATTGAATGCCGAATATGGATTTATCAATCGTCATGGCGATCCAGGCAGCTAATCGGTCTTTCTGAATGATACAGAAATGAGGGTGCAGCGTCAAGAGGAGGGCTCATTTTGGTGATGATTATGCATCGCGGATCTCGACAGAAACGCGCTATCCCTTCAACATCTCTTCAATCGTAATCCGCACCGAATCGCAGAGCGACGGGAGGTCATACCCGCCTTCGAGGACGAACACAGCGGGACAGGACGTGCAGGACCGGAGAATGCTCCGCACAATACCATATATGCCTTCGTGCGAAACCCGGATGTTGGCGTGAGGGTCGCTCACGTGAATGTCGTACCCGGCGGACACGAGGGTCATGTCCGGCTTGAACCGCTGGATAAGACCGGGCAGGATGTCCTGGTACACCATGAGGTAATCCTTGTTTCCCGAGCCGGCAGGAATTGGAACGTTGTAGGTGAACCCCAGCCCTTTGCCTTTGCCGCGCTCCATGTCCTTGCCCGTGTCCGGATAGTAGGGATGCTGATGAGTGCTGAAATAGAAAACCGTGTCGTCCTCTTCGAAGATGCGCTGGGTGCCGTTTCCGTGATGGGCGTCGAAATCAATAATGAACACACGCTCGTAGCCGACGGTCCGGGCGTACCTTGCACCGACTGCGACGTTGTTGAAGATGCAGAACCCCATGCCCCGGTCCGCCTCGGCATGGTGCCCCGGAGGCCGTACCGCGCAAAAGGCCCGTTCGACTTCGCCTTTCCTGCACCGCTCAGCTGCCTCCATGACCGCGCCCGCTGCGTGGAGTGCGGCGTCAAGAGTGCCTTCCGACAGATAGGTGTCCGGATCAAGCTCCCCTGTGCCGAAGTTTTTAATCTTCTCGATATACCCGCGTGTATGAACGCGGGAGATGTCGTCGAGAGTAGCCCGGCGCGGCGGAATGGGGATCAGCTTGGGCCAGAGACCGGAGGCCTTGAGCGTGACGATGATGTTGATGAGGCGGTCCGGCGAATCGGGATGCCACACCGGCGGCTCGTGGCGCAGAAAGACTTCATCGTAAACGAATCCGACTTTCTTCATGCAGTACAGTATACCTGAATCACCGGTGCCTTTGCGTCACTATTTCCGCGAGAATCGGTTTAATCAATAGTTTTCTGGGACGGGAACCGCTGACCAGACGCTTCCTTGAGTTTCACCCTGGCCTTTCTGAGAAGGGCGTCCGGCACATAGGATGATTTAAACACGCGAAGGTTCTCCTTTTCCAGATCCTGTTCAAGGTTCAGGTATTTGTACTTCGACGGAAGGATTTTCGCAAAATTATTGAACATGTACTGATACACACCCTTAAACTTCGTGCGGGCCTTGGCAAAGTGCAGCACAAACGTCTCTTCGCTCACTTCTTCTCCGAGCACAAAACCGGCCGGTTCGTTCTCGGCAAAATAGATGCCCCCGCAGAGAATGAGCTCGTCGTACCGGTCGAGCGCCTCGAGACAGGGGGCATAATCCGTGTCTGCTGCGTTCATCTTCGATGTTGCCAGCCAGTCCGTGAGAATGAAGCGTGCCTGGTCCAGGCGGTCGTTGGTGAGCGGCAAAGCATCGTGTTGGTAGCGTTCAAGGAACTGCTTAAGGAGGTTCCTTTTTTTATGCAGTCTCCTTCCTCTGTAGGTGCGCATCTTCTCCGCCGTGTATATATAATCCGCATCCCCTTCTTTGTATTCGATCTTGAACTCGTCCGTTCCAAAGAAGGGAAGCCACGCCTCGGGAATCGGGAACAGGAAATCCGCGGTCGTCATGAGTTCTTTCACATAGTCGCGATCGAGGGTCCGGATGTCCGTGGTCGGCATGAGGTAGGTATGACCGTCAAAGGAGGTCCCCTTGACGAAGACGTCCCTGTCCGTAATCACTTCGTAGTCGTGGTTCTGCCGGAAAAGATACAGGTTGGCAAAGGTATATTCGGAGAGACCTGCTTTCGCCTGCTTCAGCCGGGAGAAGAGGATGTCTTTGTGGTGCAGGCCGAGTTTTTCAATCAGCATGGAATCAATAATAAAGGATATCGGAATTTTGTCAAGGACTGTTCCGCGTGCAACAATGTCCTTGTCAAGAATTTATGATATACTAAATGCAAACGGGACTATTTTCAGCATATTTCCATCGTGCGAAGGAGGACAGTATGCTCGTCATCGCGGACAATTTAAGCATACGGAATGCGGATTACATGGGGGCGGTGAAAAAAAAGGACAGGAAGGCCATTGAAGCCATGGCAAAGGAACTGGCGGCCAGGGGGGCGGACATGATCAATGTCCAGGTCACGTCCGACGGCAGCGGCGACGAGGACGCCCTCCCGTTCGCGGCCGAGGCGGTGCAGCAGGGCGCCGGCATCCCCCTGTGTTTGGATTCGAGGAATGTGCAGGCGCTCAAAAAAGCCGTCCCGCTTTGCACGGAACCGCCCATCATCAATTATCTGTCCGCTGACGAGAAAAATCCCGATGAGGTGTTCTCGCTGGTCAGGGAAACCAGGTCGAACCTGATCATCAGGGCCCTCAAGGGCACGGTGCCCACGACGCTCGAAGCCAAGCTGATGATCATCGAGGATCTGATCGAGAAGGCGAACGCAGCAGACATTCCGAACGAACGGCTCTTCGCAGACCCTTCGGTCGTGCACATCAGCAAGGGCATGGGCCAGGAGCATCTTTTGAACGCCCATGAGAGCATCGTCGTGCTGAACGAGATGGTCGATCCTCCGATCAATACGGCGGTCTGGATCTCGAATGTCACGACGGGGCTGCCGAAGAAGCTCAAGTCGACGGTCGCTTCAGCCTACCTCTGCTACCTTGCAGGCGCCGGGCTGCATGCTGCCATGGTAAACGTGAAGGACCCGGAGATCATGAAGGCGGTCTACCTGATCAAGACGTTCCGCGACGAGATCACCTTCGCGGCGGGGGATCTGGGGTAGAGAATTGATCAAACGGTGATGTGTTGCGGCAGCGGGTTTTTATTATCCCGCTGTTTTTTTTGGCTTTAGGAAGCCACGGGCCTCAGCCTGCGTTATGAGCGCGCTCTGACGGGTGCTGTGCAAACAGACGCGGTCTCACCGCTTCGAATATTCCTTCTGCACTTCCGGAATGAGCCGCTGGTACTCTTCGTAGGGGATCTTCGACTTCCAATGATCAGTCGCCATGCCGATGCCGATCACCAGGTAAAAGAGAGTGATGAGGATCACCGGAAAGAGCCAGGGTTTGACGATCCGGCTCTTCTTCCCGATTTGAAAGGAAAGGCCGAGCGAGCCTTCAGACGGGCAGCGGCTTACGCAGGTCATGCACCCGAAGCATTCCTCGGACTTGACGGTCTTTTTGTTCTCCACATCGATGAGCGTCGGGCAGTGTCTTGTGCAGGCGTGACAGTGCGTGCATTTCTCCTCGTTCCGGCGGACTTTGAAGGGACTCAGGCGGCTTACAAGGCCCAGGAGCGCCCCATAGGGGCACAAATAGCGGCACCAGAAATTCTTATACAACACCGAAAGCCCCACAAGCGCCAGCAGGACCCACATCGTAAGCGCGGACATTTCGGTGAAGAACTTCATCATCCGCACGTCCACGACCTTGTAGTAATCCGTGATGAAGAAGAGCAGCATCATGTTCGGCGCCATAGCGACGCCGATGAGCAGGATGAAAAACCCGAGAAGAATGTATTTGAGCGACCGGAGCGAGATGTCCGTGAATCTGCCGATACGAAAGTTCCTGCCCAGGATCTTCTCCCCGAGCATCCAGGCATATTGAGAAATGGTGCCGATGGGGCAAATCCAGCCGCAAAATCCTTTCTTTATGACCAGGGAAACTCCGAGGATCGCGGCAAACAGGATAAAGCCCGAAGGGTGCACCGGCTCAACAATGCCGGTAAAAAGAAAATATTTGAAGGCCATGAGTCCGCCGATCGGCAGAAAGGCGTCAACCGACGCGGGCCGTTCGACAAAGGGAAGGCCGGGAGCTTCAAAGTGATGAACGAACTCGTAGAATTGGTGGCCAATGAACAGCGTAAGCAGAAAAAAGCCGATTTGCACCGTGTAGCGGAGCGGGCGGAGATATGCTTTTGGTTTGCTCATGCATTAATTATACACTGGTCCGGTTTTTTTACATATGACGGTGATCATACTCGGGGAACTTGAAAAAAACAGACGTAACCAAGAATGGACACGGTAAGACTTCAAGGCAGCAAAGAATAAACCTGTTCCTGTTTCGGTATTTAACCGTATTCATCGTTCGGATGAGCTCACGACGGAGTCTGTGGCTGACTCTCCTTTTAGTATTGCAGTTATTTCTTGCCTTTCTCAATGACCTTCTCCATCCCCAGCCGCGTTGTGGAAAAACCATGGGATGTCGGATCTTCTTCCTTTTTGACCGTGTTGAAAAAATCGCAGCGCCAGCAGTTGGAGAGCTTCTGAGCATAGGTCCCCTGCATCTTGCCGCCGCAGAGCGAGCCTGCGATCACCCAGCATGCCCTGCCCGCGTTCTTGCCGCCGTGCGCTCCGTGCAGTTCCTCGTGGGTGGTCACGGGACAGACGCCGAGTTCCTTCGCCCTGGCGCCACCGGGCTCACGGCCGCAGCTCTTGTGTTCCCAACAGTTTTTCTTTCCCACACCGCTGTTCTTGTTCGCAATGTCTTCGAGCTTCATCCTTCAAACTCCTCCCCGCGTTTTGTGTATCCGGCTGTCAATGCGCCGGCTCCATTCCATTCTCAAATGTTTCGGATGCAGAATATACAGGGTAGCGATGGGAAAAGTCAATGCTTTTTTAAGGCAGACCCATCATGCGATTTCCATTATTATCTGTCGCGGGAAAGAATCTTTGCATCCCTCGTCAGAGTATGCTATTTTTATAGTATGTCTCATGAATTGCATGATTTCTTCTACCCCAGGACCATCGCTCTGATCGGCGCAACTGACACGATCACCAAACCAGCCCGGGCGATTCTTGAGAACCTCGCGCATTTCAACGGCGCTGTCTTTCCGGTGAATCCGAAGCACGAGACCTTGCTCGGCCACCGTTGCTACCCTTCGATCACCGCCGTCCCCGAGAAGATTGACCTCGCCATCGTGGCCCTTCCGGCCCCGCTTGTGGAACAGGAGATCGGCCGCCTGCACGAGAAGGGCATCCGCCGCGCGATCCTGGTCAGCTCCGGGTTTGCCGAAGCCGGTGAGGCGGGAATCAACATGCAGAAGCGGATCGCGGAAGCGACGAAACGCTTCGGCATCCGGATCATCGGCCCCAATGCCCTCGGCGTATACAACACAGACAACGGCCTGGATAGCTTTTTCGTCTCCCGCGAGCGGGTGACGCGGCCCGCGCAAGGACGCCTCTCGATCATCTCCCAGAGCGGGGCCATCTCCGTCATCTTGATGGAAGCGCTCGCCCGCGATGGCATGGGCATCGCCAAGGCCGTGAACTACGGCAACCGTCTCGACATCGATGATGCGGACTGCCTGGACTATTTTACCGACGATCCGCAGACCGGCGCAGTTGCGATGTACATGGAATCGGTGGCAAACGGCGGCAAGTTTCTCCGTGCGGCCAAGGCGTTTGCGGCGAAAAAACCGCTCGTCATCTGGAAAGCGGGCAAGCATGAGCTGGGGGCTGCCGCAGTGGCATCTCATACGGCGACGCTTGCCGGGACATACGGGCTCTATCAGGCCGCCTTCCGGCAGGCGAGCGCGGTGGAGGCCTACAGCTTCGACCATATGGTCGACGCGGCCAAGGCCGTGGCGCTCATGGACTATCCCTGCGTAGGGAACCGTCTTTTGATTGTGACGAACGGCGGCGGCATGGCGGTGGCGGCATCGGATCAGGCGCAGCGGGAAGGCTTCGTGATGCCGCGCGTGCCGAACGAGGTCAGGTCGAAACTCGAGAGCGCCTTACCTGCCTTCTTCGTCAAGAACAACCCCGTCGATCTCACCGGTAGCGGTAGGAACGAAGATTACTACACCGCGCTCAAAGAGGCTTTGCCGCATTATGACGCCGCCATCGTGATCGTGCTCATGGGGTCGACAACAGTGACTGACGAGGCGACCAAAATGATCGCCCGCGCGTGCCATGAAGCGAAAAAACCGGTCACTTGCTGTATTCTCCAGGGTCTGGGCTATACTCAGGAAGCAATGCATGTGCTCCTGAAGCTCGGCATTCCCGTGTACCCGTCTCCGGAGCGGGCCGTGCGCGCGCTGGCGGCACTCCGGAAGGCGACGCGGAAAGGCTGTACGTAGCCGGGGGTTGCCTTTTCGATTTTCACTGACGATGAAAACTCCCTTAGAGATCATTCAATCGGCGAAGAAGGAAGGCCGCAAGGCGCTCTTTGAGAACGAGGCCAAGGAACTGGTTCGCTCGGTCGGCGTCATCGTACCGAGGTCGGTTGTCGTTGACCCGCAGAAGGAACAGGACATCCTTGCCGCTGGAGAGAAGCTCGGCTTTCCTCTTGCCCTCAAAGCCGTATCAGCAGAGGTCCTTCACAAGACTGAAGCTGGAGCGGTCATACTGGATATCAAGGACAATACCTCGCTCGCCGCTGCGGTGAAGCACATGAAGGCAACCGTTCCGGCGCGAGTCCCGGGCGCTGTCATCCGTTCGTTTCTGCTCGAGAAGATGATGCCCTCGGGACTCGAACTCCTGATCGGCGGGCTGCGCGACGAGCAGTTCGGTCCGTCCGTGTCGTTCGGCCTCGGCGGCATCTGGGTTGAAGCGCTCAGGGACGCGGTCTTCGGCATCCTGCCGATGACCCGCGAGGAGATGCTCGACATGATCTCTGAAACCAGGGCCAGCGTGTTCCTCAAAGGATTTCGCAACAGCCCCCCGCTCGACCAGGAGGCCGTGCTCGGTGTCATTGCCGCAGTTTCGAAGCTCATGACAGACTATCCTGGTATCAAAGAGATCGATCTCAACCCGGTGCGTGTCTATGCAAAAAGCGCGGCGGCGCTGGATGTCAGGGTGATACTTGCTTAATGAGAAGAGCGTGGCTTTCGCCGTAGCTTGCTCGAATGTTTTTTAAGATGTCATCCCCGAATGTTCCTATCGGGAATCTCGTGTGCTCAAAAATTTCTTACGAACCGGCTTGCTGATAGGAGCACTCGGGAATGACGATCAAAAACTGCGCAATGAATGATCAATCCTTCGACGAACTTGCTTATCTGCGGGCGGAAGTCAAACGCCTCCGTAAAGCCCTCAGCCTGCAGTCGCCGCGTATCGATGTCCTATTGAGGCGGCGCGGGTTCAAAATTTACAAGAAAGAACCGGCCGACGACCTTCTCATCCCGTCAAAAAAATATCTGAATGACTATTACAAGATGCTCCACAAATATTCCTTTCGGCTCTTCATTCGCGATGTGATAAAACATCAAGAGTTATTCACCCTCGAAGACGTTGCCCGCTATGCCACACCATCGGTGACCAGGGAATATCTCGACTATCTCCAGTCCATCAAGCTCATCAAGAAAAGAACAAAAGGCTACGCCCTCGCACGAGGCCCCATCACGAGCTTCGGCACGACGCTCGAATGGTATATCGCTGAAGTATTTCGTCGGGAGTTTGGCGAAGGAGCGGTCTGGGGCGTGAAGTTCAAACGGCCACGGGTGGGGGGCGACTATGATGTCATAGCGAAGCTTGATGGCTCGCTTCTCTATATAGAGGTCAAATCATCACCGCCCAAACAGATCTACGACAGTGAGATTATGGCGTTTCTCGACCGGGTCGCGGACCTCGCACCCGCAATCGCCGTCTTTTTGATGGACACAGAACTACGCATGAAGGACAAGCTGGTGCCTATGTTCGAGAAGGAGCTTCAGAAACGATACAAGGTCCCGCCGAAAGTGGTCCGGATGGAGCGCGAACTGTTCCAGATCGAGGACAGGATCTTCATCGTAAACGCGAAAGAGAGCATCATCCAGAACATCGAAAAGGTCGTGAGCTGGCATTACCAGCATTCTTCGGGTCTATCATGACCTGCCATGAAGCGCTGTATGCTATAGTGAATTTGTAATGTCCGTGATTAGGACAAATCATAGATAAACAAAACGCCCACAAGCAAGCGGGCGTGCATTCACCCCTGAAACGAAACAGACGGGGTCTCAGGAGTTCACCCGCGTCCAACTGCCGTTTTAAGAATAATTTAAGTAAGCGCGTCGCAACCTGCGCTCGATCACGATGAGGAGGATCACTCCATGTCCGACGACAAAACCATCGAAGTCCTCCAGGCCGGAGCCGAGATGTTCCCGCCGAACCCCGAGTTCAGCAGCCGGGCGCATATCAAAAGCCTCGAAGAGTACGAGGCGCTCTACCAACGTTCCGTCCGGGATCCCGAGGGCTTCTGGGCCGAGCGCGCGTCCGAATTGCTCCACTGGGAGAGAAAGTGGGACCGGGTTCTGGCGTACGACTTCCGGAAACCTGAAATCCGGTGGTTCATCGGCGGAAAGCTGAATGCCTCGTACAATTGTCTCGACCGGCATCTCGTCACGTGGAGAAAGAACAAGGCGGCAATCATCTGGGAGGCCGACGACGGTGCGTACAGGACATACACCTACGGGCAGCTCCACTATGAAGTGAACCGTTTCGCCAACGTTCTCAGGAAAAAGGGCGTGAAGCGCGGGGACCGCGTCGCGATCTATCTGCCCATGATCCCCGAACTTCCTATCGCCATGCTCGCCTGCTGCCGCATCGGCGCGGTCCACAACGTCGTGTTTGGCGGCTTTTCCGCGCTGGCGCTCCGGGACCGCATCCGGGACTGCGGTGCGAAGCTCCTCGTCACGGCGGACCGGGCGGTGCGCGGCGGCAGACCCGTTCCCCTCAAGGCGAACGCCGACGAGGCGGCGGGCGAGTGCCCTACCGTCGAGGCAGTCATCGTCGTGCGGAGGACCGACGGCGACGTCCCCATGAAAGCCGGAAAAGACACGTGGTGGCATGAGGAGACCGCGGCCGAGGACATTCCTCTTTTCTGCGAACCGGAACCGATGGATGCCGAAGACCCCCTCTTCGTCCTCTACACCTCCGGGAGCACCGGCAAACCCAAGGGCGTACTCCATGCCATCGGCGGGTATCTCGTCTTCACCGCTCTCACCTTCACATGGATATTCGACTACCGGGAAGAGGACACGCATTTCTGCACCGCAGACATCGGCTGGATCACCGGCCACAGCTACACCGTCTACGGGCCCCTCACGGCCGGCGCCACGAGCCTTATGTTCGAAGGCACTCCCACGTTTCCCCGGCCTGACCGGTTCTGGGAAATCGTGGACAAGCACCGGGTGAATATCTTCTACACGGCGCCGACGGCCATCCGAGCGCTCATGAAAGAGGGTGAGAAGTGGACTGAGATGCACGACCTGTCGAGCCTGCGCGTCCTTGGTACGGTGGGAGAACCAATCAACCCCGAGGCGTGGCTGTGGTACTACCTGCATGTGGGGAGAAAGAGAATCCCGATCGTCGACACGTGGTGGCAGACCGAGACCGGCGGCGTTTTGATCACGCCGCTGCCCGGAGCGCACACACTGAAGCCGGGCTCAGCGAACAAAGCTTTCTTCGGCGTTGTACCGCGCGTGTTGAAAGAGAACGGCGCTCCAGCCGACGTGAACGAAGGAGGATACCTTGTGATCGAAAAGCCGTGGCCCGGCATGTTCACGGGGATGTACGGGGACCCGGAAAACCAGCGCATGAAGGAAGTTTACTTCAGCAAATTCCCGGGCAGGTATTTCACCGGCGACAGCGCGCGGGTGGACGAAGACGGCGACTACTGGCTCATGGGCAGGATCGATGACGTTTTGAACGTGAGCGGCCACCGGCTCGGCACGGCCGAGCTTGAGAGCGCCCTCGTGTCGCACCCCGCAGTGGCCGAGTCGGCAGTCGTCGGATACAGCCACGAGATCAAGGGAGACGGCATCTACGCTTACGTTGTGCTCAAGGAGGGGTATGCGCCGGGCGAGGACCTCAAGGAATCGCTCACAAAACACGTTCGCGCGGTCATCGGCCCGATCGCAAAACCCGACAAGCTCCAATTCGCAGCGAGCCTGCCGAAGACGAGGAGCGGGAAGATTATGCGCAGAATTCTCCGGAAGATCGCGAACGGGGAGACCGGAAACCTCGGCGACATCTCCACCCTCGCCGACCCCGGCGTGGTGACGGAACTCGTCAAAGAGCGACTCTAAACCCAGGGACGTTTTCGCACAAGACCCCGGATGTGGTTTGTCTCATCCCCTTCATTCTTTTAATAGCTGTACCTGAGCGCCAGCGAGAAAATATTGTCCGGCGTTCTTGAACGTGCCGGGCGCGGCCCGCGAGAAGGACTACAGCGAGGAGACCGCCCGCACCATCGACGCCGAGGTCCGCGCCATCGTCGAGAACGCCTATGCGACGGCCAGGACCATCATCACGGAACGACGGGACGCGATCATGAAGATCGCTGCGGTCCTGCTCCAGAAAGAAGTGATCGAGGGCGAGGAGCTGAAGGCGCTGCTGAAGCAGCACGGGGCCTTGCAGGCGTGAGCGAGCCGGCTAT
>JBLMWN010000116.1:0-15467 GCA_050257255.1 Betaproteobacteria bacterium
AAAGGATTTTTTCTGACAGAGTGATGATCGAAACGCGAACAGTCCGAACAATACCCATTGCCGCTGCGCTCATTCTATTCCTCCTCTGGATCACGCCGGGTCTTTTGGACCGCGATCTCTGGAAGGCTGATGAACCCTACAGCTTCGGCCTGGTGGAACACATCGTTAAAACCGGGGACTGGATCGTACCGACGCTGGCCGGAGAACCCTTCATGGAGAAACCGCCGATCTTCTACTTGACCGCGGCAGGATTCGTGCGGCTTCTCTCTCCCTGGCTCGAGCCCCATAACGCCGCACGCCTTGCGTCGGCATTTTTCATGCTTCTCACCGTTGTCTTCACGGGCCTCGCTGCCAAAGAGCTCATGGGCAAGGATTCCGCCGGGACCACGATGTTCCTGCTGATCGGCAGCGCGGGCCTCCAAGTCACAACGCAGAAGCTGATCACCGACATTGCGCTCATTGCCGGACTTTCCGCAGCGCTCTATGGTCTTGCCCTGTGCAGGCGTCGTCCGGTGCCGGGCGGCTTCTGGCTCGGGACCGGGGCCGGCATCGGATTCATGTCTAAAGGTCTTCTCGCGCCGGGTCTCGTAGGCCTGACCGCCCTGGCGCTTCCCCTTTTCTTCTCCGGCTGGCGCAGAAAGACCTATGCCGTCAGTTTGTTCACGGCCTTTATCGCAGCGCTGCCGTGGCTGGTAATTTGGCCCGCTGCCCTCTATCACCGCTCTCCCCAGCTGTTCATCGAATGGTTCTGGAACCAGAATCTCGGCCGGTTCCTGGGTTATGCTCACGTGGGACGGAAGTTTTCGCACGCATTTTATCTCATCCACCTGCCCTGGTTTGCGCTGCCGTCTTTGCCTTTCGCGCTCCGGGCGGCGTGGCGGTGCCGGGGCACATGGAACGACAGCGTCCGCGTACACGTCCCACTCACCGCGTTTCTCGTTATGTTCTTCGTCCTCAGTGTGTCATCAAGCATCAGAAATATTTATGCTCTTCCGATGCTCCTGCCGTTGTCGCTCCTCGCCGCTGCAGGAGTCGATTCTCTCCCGGGGAAGGCCCGAACCATACTCAACCGGGCAACGCTGGGGCTGTTCGGATTTCTTGCGGCGGCCGTGTGGCTTGGTTGGGTCGTTAATATCACCGGCACACCTTCGTTCTTCGCGAACTACCTGCACCGATTGCAGCCCGATTATATGCCTGCCGTCAACGGATCGCTCTTCGTTATAGCATGCCTTTATACGCTGATATGGTTCATCGTGGTGATGCGGTCCTCGGCGTACGAGCATTCGTATATCGTCAACTGGAGCGCCGGCATGGTGCTGATCTGGGGTCTGGTCATGACGCTCTGGCTTCCCTGGATCGACGCCGGTTCCGGGTACCGCGCCATGTTTACATCGCTCAGAGACAAGATCCCTTCTCAGTGCCGCTCTGTAATGATGCAGGGCCTCGGCGAGTCGGAGCGCGCCCTCCTCGTGTATTATACCGGCGTACTTCCCCGAGCCGCTGCCGGCAACGGCCACGGGAACTGCGATATGCTCCTGGTCCAGTCCAGCGGCAAATCAAAGGCTCCGTCTCCCGGGCCTGGCTGGCAGATTGTCTGGGAATGGCAACGCCCGGTCCGTAACGACGGCCACCCGAAGGAAATTTTTACGTTGTTCAAACGGAATGGCGGAGAGGATCCGCGCAAATGACAAGAATACCGAGGAAGAAAACTGTATGGATAGAGAATTGGGAGAAGTGATGAAGGACTTCAGTACGAATTTCTGTCTCTGCGCAATGAACGCGCTCTGCAAAGTTCCCCTTCGTTTTATCTCCTGTGCTGCAACCCCGCAAGCTCGATCATCCTGACTTCGGCCTCATGCACCTTTCCCTGCCGCAGCAACGCGATCACATCCGAGTCGACGATTGCCTGAAAAATTCTTCTCCGTTTCTGCTCGTCCGCGACCTCATCCAGGACCCGCTTGCGTATCGCAGCGAATTTGTCGAGAAAGAGGCCATACTCGTGACCGTACTGCGCTTCCAGTTCCTGCCGGATCTTCTTGGACAGCGCCGGACCGGCACCGCTTGTTGAAACGGCAATCAGCAGTCCGCCACGCTCCACGACCGACGGGACGATAAAGGTGCTTTCATCAGGCGGAACAACCACATTCACCAAAATATGCCGCTTCCTGCATTCCTGGGCCGCACGCGTGTTCACCTCCGGAGAACTAGTCGCCGCAATCACCAAAAATTCGCCGGAGAGGTCCTGTTCATCAAAGCTTTTTTTACTATAGGCGATTTTGCCTGATTCGGAGAGTTTCTGCAGCTTGGGAGTAAGATCGGGGCTGACGAGGGTTACATTCGCCCCTGCCTCAAGGAGGGAGAGCGCCTTGCGCTCCGCCACCGTCCCCCCTCCGATGACCAGGCAGGACCGGTCGCGCAGATCCAGAAAGGCAGGATAGAATTTCATAGCGTCTGCAATTTATTGATGTGGGCGAGGGCCGTTTCTTTCATGGCCGGATATTTCTCGGCCAGCGCCTCGAACCTGGCCCGGGCCCGGTCTTTTTCGCCCAGTCCCATATACGAGAGGCCGGCATAGTAGAGTGCATCTTTCTCGGCCGAAGACCCGGGATAGTTCTGCAGGAGTCTTTCGCACCTGGTGACGGCGGCCTTATAGGATTCCTTCTTATAATAGAAGCGCGCCACATACAGCTCATAGTCCGCAATCCAGTTTGTGCAAATGGCGATGTACTTTCTGGCCTGATCTTCATATCCGCTCTTCGGATACTTCTCGAGGAGCTTGCGCATCTCTTTCACAACAGCATAGGCCGGCGCCGGATCGCGGTCGACAGTGGTAAGATCGTTATAATTGCACATGGCGATCTGGTACTGAGCATACGCAGCATCCTTGTGCACGGGGTGGTAGTTCAAGAAGGCCTGGTACTCAACAAGCGCCTCGCTGTACTTCTCCTCTCCGTAATAGGTATCGGCGACCCGGAGCATGAGTACGGCATCGTAGCTCTTATCCGGAGACTTTTCCTGAATTGCCTGATAATTCTTGCGGGCCTTCTCGAAGGATTCCTTATGCATGTATCCTTCGGCTTCTCTGAACGCTGTTGCGGGGTCGAAGGGCGGCTCTTTCGCGGCGCAGCCGGCAATGGCGGCAAGAAACAGTATGATAAGTATTTTCTTCATGAGGAAAGGTTTTATACGCAGATTACGTAGTTTTCGCAGATAGTTTGGATGTCCTTTAACTCGTGAAATCTGTTAACGCATGTTTTGCTTCTAAAATTTGAATTGGTGCCGAAGGGGGGACTCGAACCCCCACGGGATTGCTCCCACTGCGCCCTGAACGCAGCGCGTCTACCAGTTCCACCACTTCGGCACGGTGTAGTAATATAAAGAGAAAGCCCATGCTTGTCAAGGAGGTTTTTCGCTTCGCCGAATGACTTGCACACTCAGGGAAGGGCAAAGAGGAAGTCCAGCAGCTTTTTCCTCGTTCCTTCGTCGGCCTGGGCCAGCACATGCCCCGGCATTTTCACTTCCCAGATTTCTTTCGGGGAAAGAGCGCCGTCATACAGGATGCTGCTGTGATGCCCGGGAACGATCTCGTCACGATTCCCGTGGATGAGCACCACCGGGATAGGAGAAACCTTCGCTATGAATTTCACCGGGCTGAAGTCGTCGTTCACGAGATAGGACAGAGGATACTGGAACGGCCACCCGATGATGGAAGCGGCGATCTTCTCACGGGCGATCAGCCGGTAATCCGAGAACGGGCTGTCCAGGATGAGCGCCTTCACGCGGTCCTTGTAAGGAGAATTCGCAACCGTGTAAACGGCAACCGCACCGCCCAGGCTCTTGCCGAACACGATGATGCCGTCATTCGTTGTCCGCGGCAAGGTGAAGAGGAGTGTCTCAAGGGCCGCCTCAGCGTCCAGATGGATTCCCTGTACCTCAGGCGCACCCTCGGACGTTCCATACCCGCGATAATCGAAAATGAAAAGGTTGTAGCCCGCATCGATGAGCCAGAGGTCGAACTTCACATGGGTGCTCATGTTTTCCGCGTTGCCGTGGCAGACCAGGATGGTGCCGCGTTCTTCCCGGGCAGTACGAAAATACCATCCGTGCAGGGTAAGCCCGTCAACGGACTTGAACGAGACGTCCACGGGAGAGTATTTCTGCACTTCGGGGCTCACGATCATCTCTCTTCCGGGCGCGAAGAACAGGTAGGTGCAGCCGGGGAGAAAGACAGAACAGAAGACAACGACGGCGGATATAATGCTCAGGAAACTGTATCTGATGTGGTTGAATGGCGGCATAAGAACGTGTCAGTATCACTTCTAAACCATATTTTCAGTTGAGTCCTCGGGGATGACAGGCTCACACACAATATCTGTCTTCTCCGAATGCCCTTATCGGGGATAGTCTTATTACTGAAACTTAATCCCGCGAGTCGATCCAGATGGTCACCGGCCCCTCATTCACGAGCGATACACCCATCATGGCACCGAACACTCCGGCCTGCACCGGGATCCCCGCATTCTCAAGGCGCTGAGCAAAGGCTTCATACATCATCTTTGCCCGCTCAGGCATCTCGGCGTTGTCGAAGGACGGCCGGTTTCCCTTGCGCGTGGACGCGCCCAGCGTGAACTGCGAGACCACGAGCACCGCGCCCTTGATATCCGTGACCGAGAGGTTCATCTTTCCCCGGTCGTCTTCAAAGATCCGAAGCTGCGACACCTTCTTCACGAGGTAATCGAGGTCCTTTTCCGTATCACCTTTGACCGCGCAGAAAAAAACCAGGAGTCCTTTCTTAATCTCGCCGACTGTTCGTCCGTTGACTTCAACCGCTGCCGATGACACCCTCTGGAGAACTGCCTTCATACCAGATTCATAGCATGTTCATCGCAATCATGTCAACGCCATTCTTGAACAAATCGCTTGCATTCTTTTTTGTAACAGCTTAGTATTTTTAACATACAGATTTACACATAAACGCGGATTTCGTAGAGAATATTTTTCCCCGTGTTTATCCGTGTTCATCCTTGGTTAAATATGAGCTGCGCATCAGACAATAAACAAGACCTCAAAGGGCTCACCCCCCGCGAGATCGACCGGTTCTGCGTTGAGGAACTCGGCCAGAAACACGGCCAGGGGATCCGCGTTGCCGTGTGGCTGTATCGAAGGAGGGTTGAAGAATTCCATTCCATGGCGGACCTGAACCGGCCATTCCGAGAGCAGTTAAAGCGGCATGTATCGATCTCACAGCTCACGGTCGAGCAGCGCACCACGTCCGAAGACGGAACCGAAAAGCTGCTCTATCGTCTGGGCGACGGCAATACAATTGAAGGAGTCATCATCCCCGGCCCCGGAGGGCGGCTCACGCTCTGCGTCTCATCGCAGGTAGGCTGCGCTTCGGGATGCGGCTTCTGTCTCACCGGATCGGGCGGACTCGTGCGGAACCTGACCGTGTCCGAGATCGTGAACCAGCTCTTTGCAGCATGGAAGCTTACGGGAGGGCGGGCGATATCAAACATCGTGCTCATGGGCACGGGAGAGCCGCTCAGCAATTACGAGGCTGTGAAAACATTTATTGAGATCGCGACTGATCAGAACGGTTTGGGGTTCTCGCCAAGGAAGGTCACGCTTTCCACCTGCGGGCTTGCGCCCATGATCGAAAAGCTTGCGAATGACGATGTGGACGTGAGCCTCGCGGCGTCGCTGAACGCCACGACGGACATCGTGCGGGACCGCATCATGCGCGTTAACAAAACCTATCCGATCGGCCGGCTCATGCAGGCTTTGCGGTATTATTGTGATAAAACCGGCAGGACCGTGACCATCGAGTATGTGCTGTTCAAAAATGTTAACGATTCTTTTGACGATGTCAAACGGCTCATGGAAATTCTGAAGGACCTGCCGTGCATGATCAATATCCTGCTCTTCAACCCCTTCCCCGGCTGTTCATACGAGCGGCCCGATGAGCAGCGTGCCTTCGTCTTCAGGGACATGCTCGTAAACAACGGCTTCGTGACCGTGGTCAGGAACAGCCGCGGCCGGGACATCCACGCCGCCTGCGGACAATTGAGGGCGGCTGCATCCGCTTCATAGGGCTCATAAGAAAAAAAATCCGCCCAGCAGTAATAAACCAGGAAGATCGGCATTCTCAACTGAATCCGAACGTGACCTAATACGCCTCTACCAATCCTCCTGCGTCAACAATTTCCTTCATAATGTCGGAGCGCCTGATCACAAGCGAGGTCTTGCTCCAGGTGAAATGGTATCGCCCTGCGTCAGTGTCCAGCCGCGTATCGGCGGCCGCTGTATCCTCAAGGGTTTTGCATGCCCCATTCAGGCAGTAGAGCAGCTCTCGCTTGCTGGTTCCCGCAGGGGTAATTCCGTTGAACACGGTCTTTTTCCAGGTAAAACTGAATGTATCGCTCTTTCCCGTCTCATCGGTGTAGACGAATGACGAGGACCATTGCTCTTCGCATGGACCGGCGTCGCAAAGCATAACGTTTTGTTTCGTCCGGTAATAGGTGCCGGCCTGATGCTTCTTCTCTGTATACTTGCTGATGACCTTCGGGTTTGTTTTATGGCTGATGTGCACTTCCTGGGCGTCCATGTCCTCAAAAAATATTTTAACGATATTCAGGTACAACTCCCGCCGTTCCTCGACAGGGTCTTTTTTCTTTTCCTCTTTCTTTACCTCTACAACCGCCTTCTTCGGTTTTTCGGGTTTCGGTTTTTCGGGTTTCGGCGCTTCGACCTTCTTCGGTTTTTTCTCCGGCTCGGGGATTTCCACCTTCTCATGTTCAATGAGAGGAGCCAATTTCCCTTCGTGATAGCGCGCTTCCAGCCGAAGCGTCTCATCTTTCTTGACCGTGAAGGTGCCTGCAACGGCCCGCGATTCCGCACGGCATGATATGGTATGCGCGCCGACCATGATGTTTTCAATCACCGTATCAGCAGGTCCCTTGTACACGTCGTCTACGTAAACTTTGGCTTCGGGAATCGAGCTTTTTACGACGACCTTTCCGTACTTGACGATCACTAAGTCTGATTCCGTCTCCAACGCACCGATACCGGCTGCACCGGAAAGGATTAGAAGACAAGCTATCGGCAGTGTACAGAAAAGCGCTTTTCTCATTTCAATCCCTCCGATACCCTGATATTCGTATCGTGATGTTCGATTTTATGATGCATGAAAAAAAATATAGCAGGTAACCTGAAAAAATCAAGGTAAAACTGAAACGATTGCAAAGTTGCATAATTTAAGAAACTTCCTGTTGCCTTTTGCCTCCTCTGTGTCCGGCTATTTGTTCGTCCTCCGCATTTTTTCAATGACCGCCGTCATGTCTTCAGGCGGGGGGACGCTAAAGGTCATGGGATGCCCCGTTTCAGGGTGCAGGATCAAGAGTGATTCTGCATGGAGCATCTGGCGCTCGATAGGAATGTCGCCTATCTTCGCGACCTTCGGCCCGCCGTATACCCTGTCTCCCAGGACCGGATGGCCGATATGCGCCATGTGGACGCGGATTTGATGCGTTCGGCCCGTCTTGATTTCCACCTCTACGAGTGTAACGTCTTTATACCGTTCTTTCACGACGAAGCTTGTAACCGCCTCGCGTGCGCTGTGCGTGTGAACGCTGATCTTCTTCCGCTCCTTCACGTGCCTGCCGAGGCCGACTTCGATGGTTCCCGAACCCTTTTTAATTACACCCGCGACGAGCGCAACGTAGCGTTTTTTGACGATCCGCTTCTTGAACTGAGCAGACAATGAGCGAAGCGCCTCCTGGGTCCGGGCAACCACCATCACGCCCGATGTGTCCTTATCAAGCCGGTGAACGATACCCGCGCGCTCCCGTTCGTTTCCCTGGGCGCCTGGTCCAAGCGACGGCAGGCTTCCATAGTGATATAAGAGGGCGTTTACGAGGGTGCCTGTGTAGTTTCCCGGCGCCGGGTGAACTACGAGGCCCGGCGGCTTGTTCAGCACGACGATATGGGGATCTTCATAGATGATATGGAGGGGGATGGCTTCGGGCAGTACGTCGTGGATTTTCCGCTCCGGCAGATCAAGGGTCACCTGTTCGCCGAGTTTCACCTTGTACCCCGGTTTCTCCTGTTTGCCGTTGACCAGAGCAAGGCCGTCCTTGATCAGAGTTTGAATGCGGCTGCGGGAGACGCGTGGTTCGTAATGGGCGATGAAGATGTCGAGTCGCTTGCCGACGTGCTTTTCAGTAACTGTGTGGGTTGTGGTAGGCATGAGAAGGCTCAAAGGAAAGCAACCACAGATGAACACGGATGACCGCAGGGTCCTGCGAGAACCTTATAAAAGGGGAGCAATGGACGGACACGGATATATATTGAGACGACCATGGATTAAACGATTCTTCACAATATACATAACAGGATATCTTTTCGTTCTTAAATCCGTGTTTATCCGCGTTCACCCCGTTTAGAAACTCTCAGCTCTAACGGGTTCATCTGTGGTTACGCCTGTTTACTGACCGCCGTTCTCAACTTCCAGATCATAAGGCCCGACAAAGCGAACACCCCGAGCGCAATGATCTGCGACGTTGAGATCACATTGCCGAAATACAGGCCCCGCACGGCGTCGCCGCGGAAAAACTCGATGACGAACCTGAGCACGGCATAGAACAGGCCGTAGAGCCAGAAGAGCTGGCCGTCAAACGTCTTGGAACGGCGGAGCAGGAGAAGCATGCCGAAGATCAGGAACTCGCCCGATGATTCCATGAGCTGCGTAGGATAGAGCGGGACGCCTAGAGGCGCCAGCGAGTGGGGATCGCTGAACGTAATGCCGATTGATGTACTGCAAGGTGCGCCGTAGCAGCAGCCGGCGAAGAAGCAGCCCAACCTGCCGAATGCGTGACCGAGCGAGATGGACGGCGCCGTAATGTCCGCCGTCTTCCAGACAGGGAGGCTGTGCCGTTTTACATACCAGATGCCTACGGGCACGGCTGCGAGCACCCCGCCGTAGAATACGAGGCCGCCTTTCCAGATCGCAAAAGCGTCGAGTGGCTTGTCTGCAAACTCCTGCAGATTCGTCAGCACGAACAGGAACCGTGAGCCGACGATGGCCATGAGGAGCATGTACACCCCGAGGTCAAGGACGCGGTCCGGGTTCACGCCTTCCTTTTTCGCCTGTCGTGCCGCAAGGTAAACGCCGAGTATGAAGCCGAGGCCGATCATCAGTCCGTAGAGCCTTATCGGAATGGGACCGATGACCCAGTTTAGAAATTCAATTCTCGGTATTTCAAACAAGATAGGATGCATAAAACTCCTTTACTCTCCCCCCGATAATCACCGTTGACCCAGAACATACAGTACTACAGTTTCTCATACGTATCCATCCGCGGCAATCCGTGGCTACAATTACAGTGATTTCGCAGCATCCTGAGATCTTCGGTGGGACAGCATATCGATCACCAGGAGTCCCACACCGATCGTGATGGCTGAATCCGCCACGTTAAAGGACGGCCAATAGTAGGACTTGACATACCACTGGATGAAATCAACGACCTCACCGTAGCGCACACGGTCGATAAGATTTCCCACGGCACCTCCCGCGATGAGCGAAAAAGACACGATAAGCAAACGCTCCCGGGTCTTTCGAATGAGTGCGGCGATCACCGCAACGGCTACGATTGTTACCGTGATGAAGAACATGCTCCGGTACGTTTCGGGCGCGTTAGAGAACAGGCTGAATGCCGCGCCCTTGTTTCGCACGTGGGTGATATTGAAAAAACCCGGAACAACCCGTATGACCTCATACAAGCGGACTTGCTTTTCGACGATGTATTTCGTGATCTGATCGAGAATCAGGACGATGCTGATGATGGAACCGACCAAGAGGTATTTGTTTTTCATACGTTCATTCCACAATCCGAAAACTGCAATCCCAATTCATGAAAGGTTCCCCGCGCACCGGCTGCAGATTCCCGGATGCTCCTTCACCGTTCCCACGGTCTCGCTGTACATCCAGCAGCGGTCGCACTTCTTTCCTCTTGCTGGTCCGGCGCCGATCCTAAGCCCTTTGACTGCATCGCTGGTATAGGCATCAGCCGGCGAGTCTGATTCCTCCGCGACCTCGACTGAGGACACGATAAAGATAAAGGCGAGGTCTTTTTTGTAGCCGTTCAGGAACTCCCGGAGCTGCGGTCCGGCATAGAGCGTAACGCAGGCATCGAGGGAGTGGCCAATCTTTTTGTCCCGCCTGAGAGCTTCGAGCACTTTAGCAACCTCACCCCGCACGACGAGAATCTTGTTCCACGGGTCATCAAGGTCGGTGAAGTAATATCGATCCTCCACCTTCGGGAACTCTTCAAGGAACACACTGTCGGCCTTGCTGTTCCCCTTCATGTAGTTCCAAACCTCATCTGCCGTAAAGGAAAGTATCGGTGCCATGAGGCGCACCATGACAGAGAGAATCTTATTCATTGCTGTCTGGCCAGAGCGCCTTTCGACGGATGCCGCTTTGGCGGTATACAGCCGGTCCTTCAGCACATCGAGATAAAAAGCGCTCATATCCACCGCGCAGAAATTGTGAAGGGAGTGGAACACGATGTGAAACTCGAAATCGTTGTACCCCGATTCTACCCGCTGGATAAGAAGCTGGAGGCGGTAAAGGGCCCACCGATCGATCTCAATGAGCTTGTCATCGGGGACATTGTCCTTGTCAGGGTCGAAGTCCGCAAGGTTTCCTAGGAGGTACCTGCACGTGTTTCTGATCCTGCGGTATGCCTCGGCCAGGTGCGTAAGAATCTCCTGCGAGATCCGGATATCGTCACGGTAGTCGGCGGCCGACACCCAAAGCCGGAGCACCTCGGCCCCGTATTTGTCGATCACTTCCTGCGGCGCGACCACGTTGCCGGCGGACTTGCTCATTTTCTTGCCTGAGCCGTCCACCGTGAACCCGTGCGTCAGCACGGTGCGGTACGGTGCATCACCCCACGCCCCCACCGACGCGAGCAGCGATGACTGGAACCACCCCCGGTGCTGGTCGCTCCCTTCGAGGTACATGTCCGCGGGCCGCGACAGCTCTTGGCGCTGTTTTAGCACGGCCGCATGGCTCACGCCTGAGTCGAACCAAACGTCGAGGATGTCCATCTCCTTCTCGAAGTCCTTTTTCCCGCATTTCCTGCACGATATACCAGGGGGCAACAGTTCCGATGACGATTTAATGAACCAGACGTCGGAACCTTCGTTCTCGACGATCCCCGCAACGTGATCGATAACCGCCTTGTCCAGGAGCAATTCGCCGCAGGATGTGCACGTGAAGGCCACGATAGAGACGCCCCATGCCCGCTGGCGCGAAATGCACCAATCAGGCCGGTTCTCGATCATGGAGAGAAACCGGTCCTTGCCCCAACCGGGAACCCAGACGACCTCACTGGCTTTCTTGATGGTATTCTTGAGAAGGTCATTTTTCTTCATCGAGATGAACCACTGTTCCGTCGCCCGGAAGATCACGGGATTCTTGCACCGCCAGCAATGAGGATAGGAATGGGATATCTTTTCCTCAGCCAGCAATCCGCCCTTGTTCCTGAGCAGCTCGATGATGCCTTTGTTCGCCTTGAACACCTGCTGGCCGGCAAACTCACCCGCCTCTTTTGTGAACCGGCCTTTGTGGTCCACCGGCGCATAAATATCGAGTCCGTAGCGAAGACCGACTTCGTAGTCCTCCTGGCCGTGACCCGGCGCCGTGTGCACGGCTCCAGTGCCGGCTTCAAGAGTCACATGATCGCCCATGATAACAAGTGAATCACGGTCGATGAAAGGGTGGCGCGCCTTGAGACCTTCGAGCTTCTTGCCCTTGAATTTCTCGATAACGTGGTAATTTTTGTTGCCGAACTTCTCCATCGACTGCTTCAAGAGCCCTTCGGCAAGGATAAACACTTCGCTGCCCGTTTCGACTGCAATGTAGTCGAACTCTGGATGGAGCGCAACAGCAAGGTTCGCGACGAGCGTCCAGGGCGTCGTGGTCCAGATCACGATCGAGACCTTTTTCCCCTTAAGGGGCGGGAGCGCCTCGTCGGCATCGGGCAGAGCAAACCGCACAAAGACCGACGGCGATTCGTGATCGGCGTATTCCACCTCCGCTTCGGCAAGTGCTGTTTCGTCGAAACCGCACCAGTATACCGGTTTCTTCCCTTTATAGACGCCGCCGCTACCGACAAACTTGCCCAGCTCGCGCACGATCGCGGCCTCGTAGGCATAGTTCATGGTAAGATAGGGATTATCCCAGTCGCCGAAAACGCCGAGCCGCTTAAACTCATCACGCTGGATGTTGATGAATTTCCCGGCATATCCTCGGCAAAGTCTGCGGATCTCGCTCTGACTCATCCTCTCTTTCTTCGGACCCAGATTCTTGAGCACCTGATGCTCGATGGGAAGCCCGTGGCAGTCCCAGCCGGGCACGTAAGGGCTTCTGAACCCCTCCATGGTCTTGAACTTGACGATAATGTCCTTCAGGATCTTGTTCAACGCATGGCCTATGTGGATATGGCCGTTCGCATAGGGAGGTCCGTCGTGAAGGATGTAAGTCGGCCTGCCCTCCGCCTGCTGCTGAAGCCGGCCGTAAATGTTTTCCTGTCTCCACTTCTCGATGACCCGCGGTTCGAGGTCTTTGAGATTGGCCTTCATGGGGAAGTCGGTCTTGGGCAAATTCAAAGTTGTTTTATAATCCATTCAGTTAGCCCCTTTATCCTTAAATCCGCAATCCGCAATCTCAAATCCGCAATTGTCAGTCTTCAGGTCCATCTAGTCGGAAACCTCATCCATGGGTAATTGTTTCTTCGGCGCATCTTCAGGGCTCCCCTGGTCGAACAGATAAAACTTGTCCGTCTTCTGCTCGTTCTTGTCGGCGAATTGCGTGGGCTCCGTGCCCCTCCGGAACACCTCATTGATGGCGTCTGCCTGCCCTTCACGCGCCAGGAGCCCCGTCTCGGGATCGATCTTCATGAATACCACGTCGTCGGTCGGCGCAAAATCCGCGGCGGGCTTATCCGCAAGTGCCTTGGCCATGACTGATATCCAGATCGGGAGCGCGGCACGTGCGCCGGTTTCCTTATCGCCCAGGGATGCCTTGGCGTTGTCATACCCGACCCATACACCAGTCACGATACTCGGCGTGTATCCCATGAACCAAGCGTCCACGTAGTTGTTCGTGGTGCCTGTCTTTCCCGCGACCGGCCTCCCGAGCACCTTGGCTCCTTTGCCCGTGCCCTCTTCTATAACGCTCTCCATGAGGCTTGTGACCAGATAGGCCGTAGTCCGATCAATGGCATCTGCAGGCTGGGGCTCGTAGCTTTCGAGTACCGTTCCTTTGCCGTCTACGATGCTCTTGATCAAGATGGGTTCGGTACGAACGCCCTGAGATGCAAATGTCGCGTATGCCGACGTGAGTTCGAGCGGCGTAACTGCCGAAGAGCCCAGTGCCGTGGTATAGTCATAGTTTATCTGGCTCGTGATCCCCGCCTTGCGAGCAAAATCGATGGCCTTCTCAAGCCCGATTTTTTCGAGCAGGCCCACGGTCACAGCATTGCGCGAGAGCGCAAGGGCCGTACGCATACGCATGGGGCCCAGGAAACGGTCATCATAATTTTCAGGCTTCCATGTCTTCTTCTCATACTCACTCTTTTCGTGAATCACCGGCAGATCCATCAGGATCGACGCGGGCGTGAATCCGTTTTCGAGCGCCGCCCCGTACACAAAGGGTTTAAATGAGGATCCCGGCTGTCTCTTCGCGTCGGTGGCATGGTTGAAACCGCCTTCCACAAAATCGTAACCGCCGACCATGACACGGATGTAACCGGTATAAGGCTCAATGGACACTACAGCGCCCTCAACGAGCGGCGTCTGGTCGAGAATAAAGGAAGCGACCTGTCTCTTCTTGTCGTAATCTTTGAGCCGGACCTTGATGATGTCTCCGGGCTGGACAAGTTCCTGCGGCTTCTTGAACTCTTCGTTGTCGCCCTTTTTTCTCTTCAGCTTGACGAGCGCCCATGCCATGTCCTCATGCATGATATAGCCCACGAGTCCGCGGCCCTTGACCGTAATATAGTTGTCGCCGACGGCAAGCACCTGGGCGTTGAAACCCTCGCCCGGTTTTACCATCACGCGGAGCGATCCCCACTGGATTGGCGTTGCTTTGAGCTGCTTGAACCCGACCCTGCCGCGGAAACCCTGCCGCTTGTCGAGGGCGCGCAGCCCTTCTCTGAGGGCCGTGACCGCGGTGCGCTGCAGGTCAGCATTGATGGTGGTATAGACCTTGAGCCCTCCCTGATACAGTTTATCGGGCCCGTACTTCTTTTCGATGTACTTCAGGACATAATCTACGACGTGCGGGGCCACTTCCTCCTGGGTCCTTAGATTCTCCAGGTTGAGGGGCTGGTTGTAGATTTGGGTCGCCTGGTTATCATCGATGTACCCTTCCTCGACCATTCTCCGGAGAACCTGCCACTGCCTTTGCTTGGTCAGATCGACATCACCGTAAGGCGAATACCCATTGGGAGACTGAGGCAGTCCGGCCAACAGCGCAGCCTCGGCCTGGTTGACCTCCCAGATATTTTTACCAAAATACGTCTTGGCGGCCATCTGCAGACCGTAAGCTCCGTGACCGAAGTAGATTTTATTGAGATAAAGTTCAATGATCTCCTGTTTCGTGAGCTCCTTCTCGAGTCTACGCGCGAGAATGATTTCCTTGATCTTGCGCGTAAACTTCCGCTCCGGAGAAAGGAACACAACTTTCGTGAGCTGCTGGGTGATCGTGCTGCCGCCCTGCTTCAGCCGGACCGAGATGATGTCCTTGAGCGCGGCCCGCATGATTCCGCGATAATCAATGCCCTTGTGCTGGAAAAAACGCGGATCTTCGGTTGCCAGGACAGCATTTACCATGAACTTTGGGATCCGCTTGAGCGGTACATAGACGCCCTTCTCGATCCTAATGTGTCCCAGCACGCGGCCGTCTTCAGCAAGGATCGTTGTACCCGGGCTCGGCTTGTAGTCCTTGAGCGACTCAACCGTCGGCAGCCCGAAGGACAAAATAAAAAAGAGAAACGCGACTAAGAGTGCGCCGGTAACGAGGAGAACGCCGATGATCATCAGCGCCTTTTTTGGCGTGAAGTCCTTGAGCGACGGCACGGCGATGGTAAACCAGAAGACCTTGAACTTTTCCCAGGCGATAAAGGAAAATTTTTTGAGGACGTTAAGAAGCTTCACAAATCGTGCAAACAATGTTTTTATCATAATAAATCGACAAACCTCGTGATATTCAACATTTTTTGAGCAGCGTCAAAAATAATAACATCACGGCAGGATAAAATCAAACGAAAAGTTCGACGGGACGCATCGCGGATAAAAACCCACCATGCTCAACGACATGGAGGGTTATTGATAGTCTCAAAAATAGAAACGACAATATCAGAAAATTTCCCCAGCGCTTCTTTGTCAAAGAGGGTGTCCCT
>JBLMWN010000117.1:0-13555 GCA_050257255.1 Betaproteobacteria bacterium
CGATGTCTGTGGGGAGAGCGGCGAGTTTCACACGTTTGTCACGGCCGGACCGCTGTTCAAGGGAAGGATTGAGATCACCGATTCCGCGGTGACGAGCAGGAACGGGTTCTGGTTCCTGGATGTCCGGGACTATAACGTGCTTGCATAAGATACGGCGAGACCATTCATGGCAAAGGCACTTATGATACAAGGCACCGGCTCGGGTGTGGGAAAGAGCCTCATCGTAGCCGGATTATGCCGGATCTTTCGCGATCAGGGCATCAATGTCGCGCCGTTCAAGGGACAGAATATGGCGCTCAATTCCTTCATCACGAAAGACGGGGGCGAGATCGGCCGAGCCCAGGCGTACCAGGCCGAGGCTGCGAGGGTAGAACCGTCCGTGGACATGAATCCCGTGCTCCTGAAGGCGACGGGCGAGTCCGGTTGCCAGGTGATCCTGAACGGCAAGGTGCACGGCAACATGGGTGCGAAGGAATACTACGCGTACAAACAGCATGCGTGGACCGCGGTGACCGAAGCCTATAACAGGTTATCCCGGCAACACGACCTTATCATTATCGAAGGAGCCGGAAGCCCCGCCGAGATCAACCTGATCGACGATGAGGTCGTGAACATGAGCGTTGCCCGATATGCAAAGGCGCCGGTTCTCCTCGTGGGTGACATCGACAAGGGCGGCGTGTTCGCGTCCCTGTTCGGCACTATCGCGCTGCTTGATGGCGACGCGGATTACATCAAGGCGTTCATCATCAATAAATTTCGGGGCGACCTCTCGATTCTGCAGCCGGGACTGGATATGATCCGCGGGAAGACCGGCAGACCGGTTCTCGGTGTGATCCCTTATCTCGGGGATCTCGGTCTCCATGAAGAAGACGGAATTCCTCTCGAACGGCTCAGGTGGACGGGCATCGGGAAGCAGGAGGTACCGAAGGTCAAGATCGTCGTGGTCCGTCTCCGGTACATTTCGAACTTCACGGATTTCGACCCGTTTCTCTATGAGCCTGATGTCGATCTTCTCTACTCCCTGCGCGATGCAGACATCGAACACGCCGATCTCGTCATCATCCCCGGTTCCAAGAACACGGTGCAGGACCTTTACTTTCTGCGCGAATCCGGAATCGAGGAAAACATAAAACGGGCGGCTGCAAAAGGCATCCCCGTCATTGGTATCTGCGGCGGTTATCAGATGCTCGGGAAAATGATCTTTGACCCACATGGAGTGGAAAGCCCACACAAGGAAATTCGCGGAATCGGCCTTCTGGATATTGAAACGGTTCTCGACAAGTTAAAGGTCACCTCGCAGGTGGAGGCGGTAACAATTCGGGGTTCGGAGTCGGGAGTTCAGGGGATGAACGGCAGCGACGGGGAGCCTTTGAAAGGATATGAGATCCATATGGGCAGGACGACGGGGAATGTCGGGTTGTTCAACCTTAAAAGGCGTGGTTCTTTCTTCGAACTGGTTGCCGACGGTTCAGCAAAGGGCACCGTCTGGGGAACATACATCCACGGAATATTCGATAATGACCGATTCAGGCGCAACCTCATCAATTCCCTGCGGGCAACAAGGGGGTTCGCGATGATCGACGACGTGACCGACTTTGCAAAAGCTCGAGACCGTGCCCTTGACCGGTGGGCAGAAGTTTTGCGAAGGGTGACGGATATGAAATTCATTGAGGAACTCATCAGTTGATGATTGAATGCAGGTGAGGTTATTGATGCATAGTTTGCTTCATAAAACGAGGGGGTGATCGATCATACAGGACGGAAAGCAGGGTAGTACGTCGAGCCAATCATGAAGGCACTATAAAATGTCGGGGATGAAGAAGCGGAAAGGGGTGAGATTCCCCTGCTGTCGCGCAACTGTGATGGAAACGAAAGCCGAGCGCGCCACTGTTCCGGAGACCGGGACGGGAAGGCCGGCGAGTAGGAAGTCCTAAGCCAGGAGACCTCTTCATACCCAAAACCTCGAAGGAAGGAGAATGTATTATAATGATCAAGAGGAGTGTTGTGGCATATGTCCTGGTGTGGTGGGCTTTACTATCGGCAGTATCGCCGGTTATGGCAGACGATGAGCAGGTACAATTAAAAGAGGTGACGGTCACCGCCGACAGAATCGAAGAATCGGTCGGAGAAACGACAAGCAATGTCGTTGTGATCAAGGGTGAAGATGTAAAGAAGATGAACGTGCAGTTTGTGTCGGATGTCTTGAGGGAGGTACCCGATATTAATCTCGTCCAGAACGGCGGCCCGGGACAGACAGCCACGGTTCTTATGCGGGGTGGCGATTCAACGCAAACGCTTGTGATGATAGACGGCGTAAAGGTCAAAAGCACGACACTCGGGTCATTTGATTTTTCAGGCCTTACGGTGGACGATATCGAGAGAATTGAAATCGTAAAAGGACCGCAAAGCACGCTCTATGGCTCCGAAGCAATGTCGGGCGTCATCAATATTATTACAAAGAAGGGGAAAGGTGCGCCGAAGATCGATGCAACGGTCGAAGGTGGTTCGTTCAACACATCCAAATCTTCGGCGTCGGTTTCCGGCGGAGGGGAGAAAACGGATTATCGGCTTACCGGTGCATACCGGGATACCCAGGGGATATCGGTGGCAAAACAGGGATCAGAGAAGGACGGGTATAAGAACACATCGGTCTCCGGCAAAGTCGGAATGAAGCCCGCAGAAAATCTGGAATTGGAATTTACCGGCAAATACTATCACGAACGCGCGGAGCTCGATGATTTCGATTTTTTGGCAAGGCAGGCAGTGGATAATCCGAACTATGTTCAGTACGGCGATCATTCGGTATATTCGGGACGGGGGAAACTGTACTTGTTCAACGCCTGGGAGCAGATCCTCACGGTCTCTACGGTCGCTGACTCGGTCAGAGGAAGAGACCCGATTGTAGCCTTCAATAATTACGACTTCAAGACCGGCATGGATACAGTTGACTGGCAGCACAATTTATTCATTTTGGATTTCAATACGATTACGGCCGGCATCGAGTACCGGAAAGAAAAGGGGGAGAATCCGGGAAGCTTTGACACATCGATTGAAAACAAAGCGTGGTACCTGAACGACCGGGTAAAGCTCGCACAAGAAAAACTCATCCTGAACGCCGGCCTAAGGCACGACGATAATAAAATATCAGGTGGCAAAACAACCTACCGGGCGGGTGCCTTGTATGACATCCAGCCTGTAGCGCTCAAAATCAGAGGTAATTATGGGACCGGATTCAGAGCCCCTACTTTCAATGAGCTGTTTTTCCCCTTTTATGGAAATCTGAGTCTGAAACCCGAGGAAAGCGAGGGATGGGACATCGGCGTGGATAAGGAGATTTACAAGGACAGAGCGTCGTTTGCGATAAGCTATTTTGAACAGGAGTACAAAAATCTCATTGATACCGATCCCAATACGTTTACAGCAGCGAATATCAGGCGGGCCGAGATCAAGGGTGTAGAAACAACTGTGACGCTGAGACCGACTGAAGAAATCCGTATCAAGGCCGGTCATACTTATCTGGATACGAAAGACAAGGATACGGGGACTAGGTTGTCGCGGCGGCCCGGTAACAAGTTCACCTTAACCTCGGAATATACCACGACGAAATCATCGGTTATGATCGCGTATGCCTTTGTCGGCCAGAGATATGATTCCATTGTGCAGCGGAACCTTTCCTCTTACCATCTCGTCGGTATAAGCGGTAATTATGCATTGTCGAAGTGGCTGGCCCTGTTTGCTCGGGTCGATAATGTATTCAATACGAAGTATGAGGAGGCTGGGAGCTACGGGACGCCCGGATTCTCGGTCTTCGGGGGTATCAAAATATCCTCTCTGTGATCGTGGCTGCGAATTCAAGAGTTCAGCCGTGTACAATAACGAGGCGCGCGCATTGAAACAGATGACCTTACAAAAGGCTTGCTTTGTCTCCATGTTTATCCATGTTCTTCTCGTCGGCAGTGCGCTCGCTGTGGCCGGATATGGAGGTACACTTCGCCGTCATGAGACGGTTACAACAGTATCTCTGGTCGGGGCCGGCTCCAGCTTGCGCGGCAACGATTCGCACCAAGTGGATAGTAGTAAGGTGCGTTCTGGCAGCCGGCCACGTGTCTCGCAGGAAAAAGCAGTTTTGGTGACTTCA
This sequence comes from Betaproteobacteria bacterium, assembly GCA_050257255.1. Classification (GTDB taxonomy): domain Bacteria; phylum Nitrospirota; class UBA9217; order UBA9217; family UBA9217; genus JAJYKN01. The sequence goes on from JBLMWN010000117.1 coordinate 4,139, forward strand.
TCCGAAGCAACTATAGAAAAGCGGTCTGCCACGGAGGAAACTTCGCTTCCCCGAATCGGGGAAAGCAGTAAAAATGACGCTGAGTTTGCGTATGACGGAGATCCAGGGAAAGGAAAGGCCGGGGCCGAAGCAGCAGGGATCGATCCCGGCGTGCAATTCGGGCTGATTCCTGCGGAACAGTGGGCACTCATCGAGTCGGCCATCGAGAAGTCAAAGAATTATCCAAGGATGGCGCGGGAGCGGGGCATTCAAGGTGTGGTCCATGTTCGGTTCAAACTTACGCCGTCGGGTGATGTGGAAAGGGTTGAGATCATAAAAAGCTCGGGGTATGATATCCTTGATGATGCTTCAGTCCGCACGGTGTATCGTGCCGTTCCGATGCCGTATGTGAACGGATGGGTAGAGGTCCCTATCGCGTATGTCTTGAAATGATATGCGTGATCGCGGAATAGGGAGTGCATAATGAAGGGCAGAAAGTTAAAATGCCCCATTTGCAAAAAAGAGGCGCCATGGAAGGATAATCCCTCCAGGCCCTTCTGCTCCGAACGTTGCAGGCTCATAGATCTTGGGAAATGGGCCTCGGAGGATTACCGGATTCCCGGGGAAAAGAAGGGTCTGCCTGAAGGGAGACAGGAAGAAAAAAATAAAACAGAAGGTAGATAATTTTCCAAAAATATATTACAATAAGGCGAATAAACACGGGCAGGATATTTTTCAGCAACGGAACTGCAGCTCCGGACTTTCGGTATTTTGATATCGCATAATTCCCCTGCAGCAAAAATTGAGCAGGACGTCTCTCGAGGAGGCCGAGCGGGATGGAAATCCGGTGTGGAAGTTGTAATAAACTCTTCCGTGTTTCGGATGACAAAATTACCGGCAAGGGCATCAAGTTCGCTTGCACTCGCTGCGGCGAATATGTGAAGATCGCCAAGGAAGATTTCGAAAATTATACTCTGTCTCAAACCACCGTTACGGCGGCCATCGACTTGTTCGATCCAAAGGCCAAGCCTGAAGTAACATCCACTGCCGGACCGGAAACGACGAAAGCTGAAAGAATGTCTTCAACTCCCGAGGCCACGGTCGGAGAAGGGGTTCTTGCTGAAGCCGCGGTGTCGGTGCCGAAGAGTTCTGATGTATCATCCTCATCTGGTCCTGATTTTTTACAGGAACGAGAGGAACCTTCACCCTCTGAACCTTCTGCATCCGAAGAGCCATTGCCTCATGCAGGGCCGCAGCCGGCGCAAGAACCGGGAATCCAGTCTCAGCCCGCAGAAGAGAAGTTTCAGCCCGAACCTCAACCTGAGGAAAAACCAGCAACGTTATCGGGATATCAGCCGGAAATTAATCAGGAACCGAAGCCGGAACGTAAACAGGGGCCGATGCCGGGTTTGAAACCTGCGCACAAATCCGACCCGGTTTCTCAACTCAAGACCGAAACGAAGCCAGTAGTCCAGCCACAGGTCCGTACGCCGGCAGCGGTGACAGTTCCCGAGGCCACCACCCATACACCTGCATCATCCAAAAAGGAGCCTGTCCGTCCCGCGGCACCGATGACGCCATTCACCGTGATAGGCGCATCACCGTCTGCCCCCGCCCGTTCAAGCGGCACGATTATTCTGACCACTTTCCTTATTTTCGTCCTGATGGGATTCGGCGTGTTCATGTATCTGCGGTCGTCAAAGTCGACTGTGAGCGAGTCGACGTCCGCAATTACCACCGTCGAAGGACTCCGTATCGTAAATGCGTCGGCTTCGCTGGAACCCAATGGCGATTTGCTTATTTCCGGCTCTGTCGAGAACACGACGGACAAGGAACGGAACGCCTGGTATATTGTTGTAGACATATTTGACGCAAATGGCTCCGTGATGAACAAGGTCAGATTTTTGAATGGAAAGCAACTCTTCACACGGAGTGATTACGAGATTTTGGCGAAGCGCGGTGTGGACGTACAGGGTTTGAAGGCAAAGGCGCTGCAAGAACAGGGCGTCGTCGTTCCCCCCAAGGGCACGGTCGCGTTCGAAATGCGTTACTTGCAGCCGCCCATCGGTATTGCAAGTTTCAACGCGGTGCTCCATCCCTTCGACCCTGTGCGTCTTTACAAAGAGATCGCAGAGGAGGCAAAATAGAGGCCGAACTTCATTTAATACGGACCGGTATACAGGGGGCTGACATCGACAATAACGTATTGATGCAGCCCTCTGTTGTTTTCGGCTGATTCATAAATCCTGTTGACATATGCGTACGATTTTACAATCGTGCCGGGCATATCGTGGCGGGCCGAGTACCGCCGGAAGGCATCCGGGCATTAAACCGGCTATTTGAGAGGCGAGGATGCCGGTTGATAAAAAACATATTGAAAACTTGGTCCAGTTAATGTATTGTTCTACCCTACTGTCCGTGGATCAGTAATTGCGCGCCTTTTCTTCTTAAAGCACAAATTTCCACTTGACAAAAACTGTGGCTATGCTATAAAAACGAAATTTTTTATGGTTCTAAAGTCCGGGAGGAGACCAGATGAATAGCTGTAACAGGAATTACCTTTTTACCTCGGAATCGGTTACCGAGGGGCATCCAGATAAAATAGCCGATCAGATATCCGATGCGGTCCTTGATGCATTGTTGGCGCAGGATCCCACAAGCCGTGTCGCGTGCGAAACGCTTTTGACAACCGGTCTTGCAATGGTAGCGGGGGAGATTACCACGAAGGGTTACGTTGAGATCCCCGACATCGTACGCCAGACGATCAAGGAGATCGGCTACACTCGCGCGAAATACGGATTCGATTACGAGACGTGCGGCGTCATCACCTCCGTCCATTCCCAGTCGCCGGACATCGCCATGGGTGTTGACACCGGAGGCGCCGGCGACCAGGGGCTCATGTTCGGCTATGCCTGTGACGAGACGCCGGAGCTCATGCCCATGACCATCATGCTCGCGCACAAGCTGACCCGCAAGCTTTCGGAGGTTCGGAAGACAGAGGTACTGCCCTATCTCCGGCCTGACGGGAAATCTCAGGTGACTATCGAGTATCGTGACGGGAAACCTTACAGGCTCCATACGATCGTGGTTTCCAGCCAGCACAGCCCCGACGTACACCTCAAAGACCTTCGCGAGGATATCATCGAAAAAGTCATCAAGCCGGTGGTGCCGAAGGAACTTCTGGATGAGGAAACGATCGTGTACCACATCAACCCCACAGGCAGGTTCGTGACCGGCGGACCCATGGGTGACACCGGTCTCACGGGCCGCAAGATCATCGTGGACACCTACGGAGGAGTGGGAAGCCACGGGGGCGGCTGTTTCTCGGGCAAGGACCCGACGAAAGTGGATCGCTCCGCATCGTATATGGCCCGTTATGTGGCCAAGAATATCGTAGCAGCCGGCATTGCCCATGAGATGGAAGTGCAGCTTGCCTATGCCATCGGCGTGCCCGATCCCGTATCCATTCACGTCGATGACTTCGGCTCAGGCAAGGTCGAGCACGACAAGCTTGTCGAGATCATCAGAAAGAACTTCGACATGACGCCCAAGGGTATTATAACCACCCTGGATCTCAGGCGCCCCATCTACAAAAAGACCGCGGCCTACGGCCACTTTGGCAGGACCGAGCCCGAATTCACCTGGGAGCGGACCGACAAGGCGGCATCGCTCAAGAAGGACGCAGGAGTGTAAAAATCAGCTCGTAGCTCGTAGTTCATAGCTCATTGTTTGTGGCTCGTATTTTAGAAGCTCAAGGTTCTGCTACCAGCTATGAGCTATCAGCTTTTTTTATCTTCATAATAAAGGGAGACTCGATGAAATACGACGTTAAAGACATCAAGCTTGCAGACAAGGGCAAACTGAGGATCGAGTGGGCGAACCAGAGCATGCCGGTCCTGAACCTCATCAAGAAACGGTTTCAGAAGGAAACGCCTCTCAAGGGCGTGCGTCTGACTGCATGCCTCCATGTCACCACCGAGACCGCTTCGCTCATGCAAACGTTGAAAGCAGGCGGAGCCGAAGTCGTCCTGTGCGCCTCGAATCCTCTCTCCACGCAGGATGACGTTGCTGCCTCGCTCGTGAAGCATGACAAGATACCCGTGTTCGCAATCAAGGGCGAAGACGGCAAGACCTACTACCGGCACATCATGTCATCCCTCGACGTTAAACCGCAGATGACCATGGATGACGGCGCGGACGTTGTGTCTGTTCTCCACACGAAAAAGAAGGACCTGCTTCCCGGCGTCATCGGCGGGACCGAAGAGACAACAACCGGCGTGATCCGGCTTCGGGCAATGGCAAACAACGGAGTGCTTAAATACCCGATCATCGCCGTGAACGATGCACAGACCAAGCACTTTTTTGACAACCGCTACGGCACTGGTCAGTCCACGATCGACGGCATTATCCGAGCAACAAACCGTCTTCTTGCCGGCTCTATTTTCGTCATTGCCGGCTATGGCTGGTGCGGCCGGGGTCTCGCGATGCGGGCGAAGGGCATGGGTGCGAATGTGGTCGTGACCGAAGTCGATCCGCTCAAGTCCATCGAGGCGGTAATGGACGGCTACCAAGTAATGCCGATGATCGAGGCAGCAAGGATCGGTGACATCTTCGTGACCGTGACCGGCGATATCAAGGTCATCCGCAAGGAACACTTCCGCCTGATGAAGGACGGCGCCATTGTCTGCAATACCGGCCACTTTAACGTGGAGATCGATCTTGAGACGCTCGACAAGATGAAGAAGAAAAAGAGGATAATACGTGATTTTGTCGAAGAGTTCACCATGCCGAACGGCAGGAAGATCAACATCCTCGGCGAGGGGCGGCTGATCAACCTTGCGTCCGCCGAAGGGCACCCCTCGAGTGTCATGGACATGAGCTTTGCCAATCAGGCGCTTTCTGCCGAGTATATGCTCAAGAACAGCAAAAAGCTCAAGAAGCAGGTGTACGCCGTGCCCGAAAACATCGACAAGGAGATTGCACGACTTAAGCTCAATGCCATGGGTATACGCATCGACAGGCTTACCCCCGAGCAGAAAAAGTACCTTGCTTCATGGGAAATGGGAACGTAAGACAACACGAGACGACCCACAATTGAAAAAATCATCAAGGGGCAGGAAAGAGGCCGGTGCCGATACTTTCCTGCCCCTTATTGCTTGACACGAGTTCTTTCATGATTGACTATTTCAAGATTATCGCCGCCATGCTGATCTGGAGCACCTGGGGACCGATGATACGGTGGCTGGCCCTGCCTCCTGCGGTCGTCCTGTTCTACACGTCGCTGATCGCCAGCTTTGCGGTGCCGGCGGTTCTGGCGGCAAGGGGAGATTTGAGCCTGTCAGGAGTCTGGAAAACATGGTGGCTCTTTGTCCTGCTCGCGCTTTCTTCGATCACGAATAACATTACCTATTTTTACGCTCTCGGCCACACTACCGTTTCGAATGCCGTCTTCACTCATTATACTGCGCCGTTGTTCGTTGCCCTGCTTGCTCCGTTCATTATCTCCGAGCGTCTTCAGAGAGTGACGATGCTCTCCTTGCCGATTGCCGCGGTCGGTATGGCCATGATCGTGCTGTCCGCGGGAGGTCTGGAGACGAGCAGCGCACATACGCCGGGTATCATTGCAGGCACGATCTCAGGCCTGGCCTATGCATTTATCATCATATTTTCTAGAAAGTTGAGCCAGATGCTGTTGCACCACAAGGCCGTTGTCGTCCTGCTCTGGATCACGACTCTCGTTCTTTCTCCCGTGGTTTTTTTTACTGATTATCACGTTAACCCACACAGTGCGGCTCTCCTGTTGATCACCGGCGTTCTGCATTCCACTCTTGCTCCGCTGCTTTATTACAGTGCGCTCAGGAAGGTGATGGCTCAGCACGCCGCAATTCTCGGCTACATGGAGCCTCTCGCTGCGATCCCGATGGCCTTCCTGCTCCTTTCCGAGACCCCGTCTCTTTTTGCTCTGTTCGGCGGGGTGATGATTCTCTTGTCCGGATACCTCGTAATACACTCACGCCAGCAATCATAAGTTTTGATGTGGCCGCATCGTAATGATGTCGTCTGTTATGGTATTGTTCTGGCCGTCGGGTGCGAAAGCGCTCACCTGTACTCCGGATATTTGATTTCTGATACACATGAACATCGGTGAGTTTATTATTCCAAGTCATGGCTTCTATGGGCGCGATCATTTATAATGATAAAAACATGTAACGCCATCAGGAGGCGACCAATGGTCATAACAAACGAAGAAGTCAAGGAATTGTTTGCTGAGATACCGGCGGGTCATCGGCACATAAGGGTCACGATTGTGCTTCAAGACGGAAGGGAGTTCACGTTCCAGGAAGCGACGGCGGCGAACCTCGTCCGCGCTTACATTACCGTAAAAACACACCCGTCAACCACCAGGGTCCAATTGACGGGTAGGCGGCTGACTGCCCAAAAAGAGGGGTATGCAGAGTGGCAGCTCCTTGAATCCTGAAGCACAGTTGAGCAAATCTGCATTTATTGCCGGCATCTTGAAATCTGTTTTTTTCTCGCTATACTTATAATGTGACTGTTTTCCATTCACTGTATCTGTCTGTAACTCATTGTTATTTTCAAAAACCTGGCTATCTCTGCTGACGCGGAGGAATTTTTAACAACAGGTGATCGCTATATTACTCTTTGGTAAAGGAACGGGTGAAACATCATCAAGAAGAAACTCATCATTTGCTCAAGGAGGAAAAAACAATGGGAGGCCAAGATTACAAATTCTCGCGAAGGTATTTTTTAAAGACTGCCGGCGTTCTGACCGCCATGACGGCGCTCGGAGAAATTCCTACGGAGCTGCTGGCGGCGATTGACGAGCGGCGGCTCGTACGGTTTCCCGAAAAAACCGACATGATCCTCCTGACATCCAGACCCCCGCAGCTCGAAACCCCGATCCACTATTTTCGTGAGTTGATCACGCCGAATGAGGCGCTGTTCGTGCGGTGGCACATTGCCAACGTTCCCACATCGGTCGACTTGGGCCAGTGGCGACTCAAGGTCTCGGGTAACACGGAACAAGAACTTCAGCTTTCGATGACTGACCTCAAGACAAAATTCGACAAGGTCACTTATACTGCTGTTATTCAGTGCTCGGGCAACGGCAGAAGCTTTTTTGAACCGCGGGTAGCCGGTGGCCAGTGGAAAAACGGCGCTATGGGCAACACCACGTGGACGGGGGCCCGTCTGAAGGATATCCTGAACGCAGCAGGTCTCAAACCGGGCACGGTCGATATAACGTTTAACGGACTTGACGGACCGCCTCTCCCATCAGTGCCTGATTTCGTCAAAAGTCTGCCGCTGGACAAGGCGGTGGAAGAGGACATTATCGTGGCATATGAGATGAACGGACAGCCTTTGCTCATGCTCAACGGATTTCCGACCCGGCTGATCGTTCCGGGCTGGTACGCTACCTATTGGGTCAAAGCATTGACCGAAATTACCGTCCTGACCACGTCATTTAATGAATTCTGGATGAACCCTGCATACCGCATCCCCGATACTCCTTGCGGCTGTATCCCGCCAGGTTCGAAACCGGCAAAGACTATACCGATCAATCGCATGACGACTCGATCTCTGATCGTTGAGCCCGATGCGGCTTCAAAATTGAAATTAAATAAGCCCGTAACGATTACCGGCATTGCGTTTTCAAACGGCTATCCTATCAGAGACGTGATCGTTTCCGTTGACGGCGGCAAGACCTGGGGCAAGGCGACGCTCGGCAAAGACCTTGGCAAATACTCCTGGATCCAGTGGTCTTACACGTGGAAGCCGTCAAAACGCGGCGCCTATACGCTCATGGCCAAGGCCACCAACAGCGTCGGCGAATCGCAACCCTTTGAAGGTATGTGGAATCCCGCGGGATATTTATGGAATAAGGTCGAACCGGTCGAAGTGTCGGTACAATAGGGGGCTGCCATGAAAATCGCCTTTACGATAGTTACTATACTTCTCCTCATCACGGCAATCTGTGTTGCTCAGGGGTCCTCCCGGAAACCAGCGAGCGACGGATCGGTTAAATCTATTGACCTGCCCGCGGTCCGTATCGAACTTCGGGACGGAGAGGGCAGGGTTAAGACCGAATCCAGCTGCAACATCTGTCACAGCGTAGATTACATAACGATGCAGCCGAAGTTCAGTCGAGCCCAGTGGTCAGCCACGGTAACCAAGATGATTAAGACCTTTGGCGCTCCGATCAATGAAGAAGACGCAAAGGCGATCATTGCTTATCTGAGCACGGCATACGGGACAGGCAATTGATGATATACAGGTTATATTGAATCAACACTTCTGTGTTCATGAAAGGAGAAAGAATGAGTTCGAAAAAATTGTTTCTCGGTTTGGTTGTAGTGCTGTGTATCTGTTGTACTGCAGTTTATGTGTTTGCGGAAAAGGCGTCAGACACTTCCGGTGAAAAATTATTTATGGCGAACTGCAAGGTTTGTCATCCCGACGGCGGGAACATCGTAAATCCGAAAAAGACCTTGCATAAGGCCGACCGCGATGCAAACAACGTTAAAACCGCTGCCGACATCGTGCATATCATGAGAAATCCGGGCCCGGGCATGACGAAGTTTGACGAAAAAACGATCCCGGACAAGGAAGCTCATGAAATAGCGTCTTATATTCTCAAAACGTTTAATAAGTAGTATGCCGGGTGCCGGTTGAGCTTAGTCCTTGTTGACTTTCTCGTCGCAACGGGCTAAGCTCAACCATGTTTCGGTCGGTCCTTCTTCTCGCTGCGCTCCTGTGCCTCGCTTTGTCTTCGGTCGCCGTCGCTGACGAGTTGCCCTTGTGGGAGGCAGGGCTCGGTGTCGCGGGTTTAAGCCTGCCTGACTACCGGGGATCGGATGAGCAGCGGGGATACGTTCTGCCCTTTCCCTATCTCGTATATCGTGGCGAAATCTTTCGGCTTGACAGGAAAGGCCTGTACGGCATCCTGTTCGAGTCAAAACGCGTGCAGCTGAATATCAGTGCAGATGCGGGAGTCCCCGTAAGAAGCAGCAGAAATTCCGCGCGCACCGGCATGCCAAACCTCGACCCCACATTTCAAATCGGGCCTTCCTTGGAAGTCTGCCTCTTCACGAATTGCGACAGTGACCGGGTTATGCAGATTCGCCTTCCTGTGCGGACGGTTTTCGCGTCGAATTTCTCATACCTTGCCGCTATCGGGTTCGTTGCCAATCCCCAACTTAATTTCGATTTCAGGAACCTTGGCCCCGGAAGCGGATGGAATTTCGGCTTTGCCCTTGGTCCGCTTTACGCCACAAAGAAGTATCATGAGTATTATTATCAGGTCGATTCTCAATATGCCATACCCGGTGTCCGTGCACCCTACGACGCAAAGGGAGGATACAGCGGGGCACTCATCATCTTTACTTTAAGCAAACGCTTTGAAAAGGTCTGGTTCGG
>JBLMWN010000118.1:0-5874 GCA_050257255.1 Betaproteobacteria bacterium
GCCTGACCACCGATAACGACGTTCCACCGCATCATGAACACACCGAAAAGCACGAGCATGACACCTAGTAGAGCTCTTCGTATCGTCAGCCCGGGCAGGAGAAATAGTATCAGCGGTATGAGGTTGCCGATGCCGTACTGCATGATAAATATATCCTGGAAATCCCGTTCGTAGATGACGCTGCGAAGCACATCCCAGGACTTCAGCGCCGTATACCCGCGGAAGATGAGGTCAAGAATTTCGAGGCTGATGGCTGCCACCAGAAACGCAAGGAGGTATTTCGCCGTCATTTGAATGACGCTGATCTCTACGCTTTTAAGTTCTGCTGATGATTGGTAGCCGGGACGGGAAGCCTTCTTGCGCGCAGCGAGGAACTTCCTCAGCTCCATGGTCACGATATAGGTAAGCATGCAGAGCGCGATACCCGATACGATGGCGGACATGATGAAGATGACCGGCATGAGAGGGGTCATCCAGAGCGCGTTGGCCTTCACTGACCCGAAAATAAATCCGGCATACCCGTGGAGAAAACAGGCTACGGGGATACCGAGGCCGGCAAGGAACTTGATCGCCTTCTCATCGCGGTGCAGCGCCTCTTCACTGACGTCGTACACGCCCAGAGTCAGGGTACAAAAAACGAGATACTGAAACCACTCCGTCAGCGTCTTGTCCCGCTTCTCACGGAGCCTGAGAGACACATCAACGAAGTGTTTCCGGTACAGGAACCAGAGCTCCGATGCCACGATAGCGCCGTAGGTAAAGAATACGATACCGAAGGCGGCGATGGCCGAGGTAAAATGCGGCGTCATGAACACATTGATGCCACGGAACGGGAACTGGAGATGAAGCACGATTGGCATGGGTGCAGCAAATAGCAAAGCAAAGGAAAACACAAGCGCAAAACGCGCCATGTCCTTGAGTTTCTGTACGCCGAACACGTGATAGAGCGACGAGAGCACGAACGCGCCTGCCACAAGTCCCGTCATGAACGGATACATGACGATCTGGATGCTCCAGTAGATGTACTCATTAGGTAATGTAAACAGCTCTTTTACCGTCCAAAGTTCTCCATGTACCATAGTTATCTCACCTCCTCATCCAACCCGATGTAATAGGCTTGTGGCTTCGTGCCGTATTCGCTCTTTAAGACCGATACCCGTTGCGTCCTGATGATCTGGGTCACGGGATCATTGGGGTCCTTGATGTTCCCGATCAGGCGTGCGCCGAAGGGGCAGGCCTGAACGCAGGCGGGCTTCATGCCCTTCGTGATGCGGTGGTAGCAGAAGTTGCACTTCTCGGCCGTATGATACACGGGATGGAAGAACCGCACGCCGTAGGGGCAGCCCATGATGCAGTAGCCGCAGCCGATGCACCAGGTCCGGTCTACCATCACTACACCATCCGGGGCCTGATAGGTCGCCCCCACCGGGCAGACCTGAACGCAGGGAGGATTCTCGCACTGGTTGCAAAGCTTCGGCACAAAAAAGGCCTTCTCAATACCTTCATTACTGATGTTTTTCAGTCCGTCGGCGCCAAGATCAATTTTCGCCGTTGTGAAGCCGTCGCGGGCAGCATTGGGCGAATCAGCATACAATTTTCCTTTTTTCGTCAGAACATACCGTTCCACCCATGTTCGGCTGACATGGGCATCGTACGGGATTTCGTTCTCAAGTTTGCAGGCCTTCACACACAGCCCGCATCCGACGCATTTGTAGGTGTCGACGAGGAAAACCCAGCGAACCAATGTCGTTTGGGCCGCCACTTCGGCAAAAAGTTTTTTAGGATCAACGATCTCCAGCGCAGACAGCGGGATCGCAGCCCCCGCGATTCCCCAGGCGGTCTTTTTCAAAAAATCTCTTCTCGATATCATCTCAGGCCTCCCATCGGGTTGTGCGGATTATGACAGGTCGCACATTCAATGTCGGGATTGTGCTTGTCCGGATCAATACCCCTTATCTGCGATCGTCCGCTCGTGGGATACGGGAGCGGATAATGACAGCGGAGACACTGCGCCCTGCTCTTGTCGATCGCCAGCTTCGGGGGGTCCGACGGATGGTCGATGGCGGGACCGTGGCAGTTCTCGCACTGGATGATCCTGTGCGGCGTTTTATTGATGCTGTTGTACTTGTCGGCGTGACAGTCCTTGCAATAATCCTTTCCTTGATATTTTACTTTAAAATTTTTCCAGTCTTGCTCGTTGCCGGCACGGTGCCAGCCGTACATGTATCCGCGTTGGCCGATTCCAAAATCCTTCGGAACCAGAACTGTTCTGGCCAACAGTATCAGGATGACAATGCCGATGACCACGAACAGCGGCCTCAGAACATGATTCTTCATAACGTCCGTTCCTCCCCTGAGTTCAATACGGTCCTTATGCAACCATTACCCTATTGCGTTCACTCTTCCCCTTTTTTCAACGTCTGCTTCATAAGCGTCGCTCCTTCCCAGAGAATGGCCAGGAAGCAGAGCGACAGCCCTCCCACCAGACCGAAAATATGGACCAGCTGCCATTTAATGACGATGAAAAGGATGATGAAGATGGCCGAAAGCTTGAGAACGCTGATGACCAGCGCCGCGATGTTCGCGAGGCCCGGTGTCGAACCTTTCCGCAGGTAAATCCGCTCTACGGAGATGGCAAGCCACCGGAAGTTCAGAAGACCGAGTACGCCGCCGAAGAGGATGCTGAGCGGAACAAACCACCAGCGTTGCCCGGTTTGTCGAATGAGGGCATAAGCGACCGAGACTGCAGCGGCGCCGAGGACGATCAGGGCAGTCTTTTTCATTACTCCCCTGATGATTCCCGCTACCGCCTGTTTCCGTATCTGGGCTTCGTCAGTCATGGTTTCCCGTTGTCTTTTTTATCGAACGGTTCCTGGCTCCGCTTGGCGTACACAAAGAGATTTCGAAAGCCTGCAATGATGCCGATAAGAAGAAAAATCGCAGTGAGCCAGGGGGAGGTGCCGAGCCATGCGTCCAGTTTGAGCCCGATGAAGAGGCCAATCACCGTGGCGAACACCATGGTCAGCCCCACGGTGCTCAGTACGCCGAGCATGCGGATGAGCTTACGGTCTTTTTCTTCCATGGATGCAGTACCTTGGATGCAAAACGGTATTTACCGCGGCGTACGCAGAGGGCGCGGAAGAAAATCTCGAATCTACAAGCACGTGTGTATCATGCATGTCTCTGCGATCTCTGCGGTGAAAAATCTTAGAGACCTTTAAAGCTCTTCCTCGCCGCCTCGATCGTTTTCGCGATATCCGCCCTCGTATGGGCCAGGGACATGAATGCAGCCTCGAACTGCGACGGCGCGAGGTTCACTCCGTTCTTGAGCATGGAGAGAAAAAACTTGCCAAAGCGCATTGTATCGGAAGTTTTCGCGCTGGCGAAATCCTTCACTTTCTGGTTCGTGAAAAAGGAGGTGAACATGGATCCCACGCGGTTGAAGGCCACCGGCACCCCTGCTTCCGTTGCGGCATCGCGAAGCCCTTTTTCGAGCTCGGCAGAGCTTTTTTCGAGCGTCTTGTACACGCCGGGTTTAGCCAAGAGCTTCAGCGTTTCGATGCCGGCGGTCATGGCCAGCGGGTTCCCTGAGAGCGTGCCTGCCTGATAGATAGAGCCGATGGGCGCAACTTTCTCCATGATCTCGCGTTTGCCACCGAAAGCCCCTACCGGCAGGCCGCCGCCGATCACCTTGCCGAGACAAGTAAGGTCTGGCTTGATCTTGTAGAGCTGCTGGGCGCCGCCGTAAGCCACGCGAAAGCCGGTCATGACTTCGTCTAATATGAGGACAATGCCGTACTGATCACAAATCTTCCTCAGCCCTTCGAGAAATCCCGGATCAGGCGGCACGCATCCCATGTTCCCCGCAACCGGCTCGACAATGATGCAGGCAACCTGCTCGCCTTCCCGGGACGCGATTTCTTTTACTGCTGCAAGGTCGTTGTAGGCAACAGTAAGCGTATGCTTTGCAAGGTCCGTTGGAACGCCTGGGCTGTCGGGCAGTCCGAAAGTCGCCACGCCGCTTCCGGCCTTGACCAGAAGACTGTCGCCGTGGCCGTGGTAACCTCCTTCAAACTTGACGATCTTGTCCCTGCCCGTATGTCCCCGTGCAACCCTGATGGCGCTCATGGTGGCCTCAGTGCCGGAGCTTACCATGCGCACCAGCTCGATGGAGGGGAACGCCTTCTTCACCATCTTGGCCAGCGTGATCTCGAGCTCCGTGGGAGCGCCGAAGCTTGTACCGTTTGCAATGGCCTTTTTGAGCGCGGCGGTCACTTTGGGATGGGTATGCCCCAGAATCATCGGGCCCCAGGAGAGAACATAGTCGATGTATGCCTTGCCGTCGGCATCGAATATCTTTGATCCCTTCGCCTTCTTGATGAAAAGCGGCTCCCCGCCCACAGAACGGAATGCCCGAACCGGACTGTTCACACCGCCGGGAATATGTTTTTTCGCCTCTTCAAACAACTTTCTCGATCTCGCTCCGGACATGCATGCTCCTTTCGTTGATTGTCGATTTCTAAACTCTATAATTGTCCTTCATAAAATATGAAAATCCGCCTTGAAAGTCAACGAAAAACGTTTATTTTGAGGGCTAATTAGAAGTAAACATTATGTAGCAATCAGAATTTGCAGTGCAATCTTCAGCTGGCACTGCCGTGCGATCGCCCGTTGAAGAAGATTTGTCTGTCTCTCTCAATGAACGGGGATATGAACAAATAAAATAAGAATGGATCAGGTTCAAAATAGCTTTCGTAATCGCGGGTTCCGTGGAAGTGTTATCGTGATTTATCGGTGATCACTCATGCAGCGCCGTACTCCGCGGCTCGCTGTCTTTATCGCAGCATACATTTTTTACCATGGAACCGGGACGGTCATCCTTTCTTGAGGATGAACTCTGCCACACCTTCCGCATCATTCAAATCGAAACACGGGATCTTCACATCGTAAGGGCGGTCGCTTACGAGCGCCAGAAAGGCAGGATCGTCAAGCGATAGCGGGCGGTTGCCAGAAGCGCCGGAGCGAAAGACTTCTATCCTGTTCTCGGCATTTCGTTTGAACCCCTCATGGATCACGATGTCGGCGTCTCCTGTCATCTGCGCGAGTTCGTCCGCGGACGGGTCGGACGCAATCTTTTTCATGAGCGCCATTTTCCCCGGGCCCACGAGTACGACCGCATCCGCCCCGGCCTGCTGGAAACGCCAGGAGTCCTTGCCCGGCTTATCGAGGTCGAATCCCGCCGAGGCGTGCTTCACCACTGTTACGCGCAGTCCCCGCGCTTTAAGGATGGGGACGATTTTTTCGATAAGCGTGGTCTTGCCGCTGTTTGAAGATGCGGCAACAAACGACACGATTCGCACGGACATCACCTCATGCAATTACCGCGTGCATTCCCCGAATAACAACGGCATGCGTTTACCCGCTGAATCTTCTTACTCCCACCAGACCGCCCTGTTTCCAGGGTCAGTTTTCCACCAGCTCCGTCGTATCCGGTTTTTTCTTTCTGCCGAACATTCGTGCGAAAATGATGCCGATTTCGTAAAGCAGATAGATCGGTATCGACATGATCGTCTGGTTGAACACATCCGGTGTGGGCGTGAGAATGGCGCCAACGATAAATGCGCCGAGAAGTGCGAACTTACGGTACTTGGCAAGCCAGTCGGGGCTCACGATCCCCATGCGGCTGAGCAGGACAATGATGAGCGGGAGCTCAAACACGACGCCGCTGGCAAGGAGAAACTTGAGAACGAAATCGATATAATCCCCGATCCGTATGATCGCGATCAAATCTTCGGTCTTATACGTGAGCAAGAAGGGAATGGCGAAGGGCAGCAGGAGCAAATAACAGAAAAGCACGCCGATGCCGAAAAAGAG
>JBLMWN010000119.1:0-3948 GCA_050257255.1 Betaproteobacteria bacterium
AGACGCTGATGTCCAGGCTGTTCGCGTCAAGAAGGACATACTGGCGGCCCGGTCCCTGCTGCGCCTTAACGAGCAGATTCCCGCCGTAGGCCTTCGTCTTCAGATCCACCGCGAGCAGGCCGCGGAGAAGGCCGAAGAGCGACACCCTGGTGCTGACCGAGGGGCTCTCGAACAGGACCTTCCCCTGTCGGTCGGACACGACCACATCGGTCAGCACGAAGCGGTTGAAGAAACGCGGAGAGATGTGCGCAACAGAGAGCTCGACCGGCGTACGCTGGCGCACCGTCGACTGCAGCTGCGTCTTGATCCGGTCAAAAGGAAAGAGCAGGAAGAGAAAGACGAGAAACGCGGCCGCAAAGTATGCGGCGAAGGATAGCCGTCGGATGAAAAGTTTTTTGTCGATCATGTCCTATGCGGCGCTGGAGACGAGGATCGTCGCGTTCAGAAGTTTAGGATTATCGTATCGGGGCTTGAACTGGAGTTTTCTGATCCGCAGGGTGTTCTTCTCGAGCACATAGACGTAGTTCACGATGTCGTAAAGCGTTACATTTTCGAACTTGATCTCGACAACGCTTTCCTTGAACCCCTCGGTTTGGACCCCGGCCTGCGGCTTGAGCGACATGATCTTGCTGCTCAGGTTTGCCCGCTTCGTAAAATTCTCGATGTCCGTGAGCAATGGCCCTCGCTGTGCCGCCTCAGCCTGGGCTTCCTTGAGCCGCTGTTGGATCTCGACGTACTGAGTCCGAAGCACTTTCATCTCCGCAAGGTCCTGCTCCTTCTTCGGGATCAGTTCCCGCTTGCGGGACAGGTCCGACGTGATCGGGGACAGGACGAACGCGTAGAGCAGGATGAGCGCCGCCGCGGCGCCGCCGAAGATAAGCACTTTTTTATCTCGTGGTTCGATTTTCAACAAGTCACCTCTTCTTACTCCTTACTTCCTACTGCTTCCTACATCGCCTGCTTCAACTTGATCTCGAGCCGGAATTTCACCTTATTATCCACGCCCATCTTCGTGTCCTGTACCTGGACGTCGGCGAAGGGCCCGGCTTTCTGCAGCTCGGCTTTCATCTTGTCTACGGACTCGAAGGACGGCACGTCGCCCGCGAGCTTCAGCCGGTCTCCCTCGAGGTTGAACTCCTGGAAGCTGACGCGTACTTCCTTGGGGATGCCCTCGGTTACCGCTTTCATCACGTCAAGCGCCGATGATCCCGAGCCGAGAACGCCGAATTTTCGCTGCGCCTCGTCGAGTTTCGTGCGGAGCTGCCGCACCGGGTCGGCGGCGGCCTTGGAATCAGGAAACGTCTGGCGATAGATCTCTTTGATCTCGCGGTCAAGCTTTCCGTAACTTGACTCGACAAGATAAAACTTCACGCCGATATTCACCGCGGCAAACAGTGCTGCGGCTGCGCCGACGGCAATGAGCGTGCGCTTCCGTTTGAGCATGCCGAGGTCGGCAAGCCGGTAGGCGAACTCTCCTTTGCGGAAGTTGATTTGATCGCACAATGCGAGGCCGAGACTCACGGCATCGGCTGCCTTCTTGCCGCTGAGGTCAGGCGTCACCCGTTCGACGGCGAGCCCCAGGTCTGCAAGCTCGGAGTGCAGATGGCTGTTTTCGGAAAGGAGACAGGCTTTCTCGATCTGCACACCCTGTTCCGTCTCGAGCGCCTTGATCGTTTGTCTGATCCCGCCGGTGGATTGCGAGCCGGAAAAGCTCCTGCAGGCCTTCACTGTGTTGCCGTCCTTCAAGCAGATGTCGCTGTCGTCAACGAGAACGGCAACGCCGTCACCGGGGATCCTTTTCGCGATGCAGGAAAGCCCAATATAGGACGGTACGATGACCTGCGGGTCAACACCGGCTGAAGCGAGGAAATCGAGATGTTGACGCAAAACGGTCTTCGGAAGCATGATGCCGGCCACTGCCGTCTCTTTCTTCTTGTCGGCCCCGGCCTCAGCGCGGTCCAGCACCAGGTGGTCGATTTCCACGTAGTCCAGAGGAAAGGGAATGCTGTCTTCCAGCTCGAAAGGCAGAGCCTTTTCCACCCGCTTCCTGTCGCTGAACGGGAACGACACGGTTCGTTGGCTGAACCTGCTGCCGGGAATGGACGAGACAATGCGTGAACCGCCCCAGTCGCGCGATTTCTCGCGCAGGATATCCGCGAGTTCGGTGTCCGTCGCAAAGGCAAGGCTGTAGGAGTCCTTGAGCTCTGTCTGGCGCAAGCCCTTCTCGATCACCGACACAGCCATCCTTCCCTTCTCGATTTTCAGCCCAACGATTTTCACAACTCTCTCCAGTAGTTTACGGTAAATCCGCTTGTCGATCGCGTGATGACGGCCTCGACCTGCTTGGTATATCCCCCGACGGTCGCGAACGAGTTGACCTTGAACACGTTGCTTGTGTAGGTAAGCTGGCCTGATGCCATTGTGTTCGAGGGTCCAAGGAAATCAGTGATCTCCTGAGACGTCTTAAAAGGCTCCCGGTTCCGCTGGCCCACAATCATCTCGGCCATTCCCGAACTCAGACCAACGCTCTGAAGCACATCAGCAGACGCCGTATTGACGTTGATCTGCGTCACAGGGCTCACCGTAACAGCGTCCTGGACCTTCCGAAAATCCTCATCGCTCAGGAACTGGTGAAATTCGGTAAGCAAGAAAAACTTATTTCTCTGTTGCTCGGTCATCCACTTGTCGATACGATCAAGAATTTCCTGGTTCACACCGCGATTGGTAAAAAGAACCACCATCCGGTTGTACGAAAGGGCAGGGTTGGAAGCGGTGGCTTGATCGCGCGGCTTGACCACACTGCTGATATTGATCTTTCCGCTCTCATCCTCCCACCGCACCCTCAACTCCGTATCGCTGCTACCCGTCATAATCGGCACAACCTGCCAGTCCCGCTGCTCGATGTTGTCCAGTGGCTTTCCCTTCTTGAGATTGTCGCTCAGGAGCAGGCCGGCGAAATTCACGCCTGAGCGCGCCAGATAGTAGGCGCGCTGGCTGTCGCGAAAATTGACCGACGCGCGGAGACTTATTCTCGTGCCGTAGGCAAATTCAAAGACAAGAGCAATGAGAAGCGCCGTTACCAAAAGCACGATGATCAGCGCAACGCCCCGGTCATGTCTTTGCAGTCCTGAAACGCCGCTGTCATTCCGCATGGCCGGCGCCCTTTTCAGCATAAAGCATCATACACCCGTTGAATTCAACACCTGCACCTCGGTGACGTAGACTGAGCCGTCATCGAGCAAAAGGGTTATCTCCACGATTTTCGGCAGAACGGTTCTATTATTCCATTCATCGGACCATGTGGAGCCGCTCTTATACCGGAGCTGCAGGCTTCTCACGCGGTCTGTCATCTGGTACTCGACGCCTCCTTCAAGTGCGGGAACATCCCTGCTCAGCTCGCGCTTTTCCCTGCGCATCATAACGTAGCCCGTGCCATCCGGTTTTTCCTTGAAATAGTAGCCCACTTCCCAGAGGTCTGTTTCTTTCGATCCCGGTCTGCGCCAGTTCGTCAGGGTGGTGAGGTAAAGTTCGTCGTATCTGCTCTTCTGGGTCCCTGTCGAAGGCTCTACCTTCTTGCCGTAGAAGACGGTCAGGGGAGCCTGGGAATTCATCCCCGTATTGACATAGGCATTTGCAATGTCGCTCGAAAGTTTCGACACCAGGGTACGAACAAGGTCCGTTGTGTCGCGTATTGCCTCAGCCTGTTCCACGTTCCGTCCTGCCGTAAAAAAGGTTGTATAAATCACGGTGACGATTCCCGCCATGATCGCCACGGCGATGAGGACTTCGAGAAGCGTGAAGCCTCTCGATTGCCTGATACTCAGTGAAGGTTTTGATGTGCCTTCCGAATCACTGTAATTCATAGCTCACCAGCTCGACCGTTTCGTCGCGGGTGCCCTCTTTCCACAACACGGCGACATGTACCTCCATAATCCGGATGAACGGTGT
>JBLMWN010000120.1:0-2859 GCA_050257255.1 Betaproteobacteria bacterium
ATCAGATCAGACGCGCCGCGGTCTCGGTCATGTCGAACATAGCCGAAGGGTTCGAAAGGGGCTCCAACACTGAATTCATTCAATTTTTATATATCGCAAAAGGCTCTTGTGGAGAAGTTAGAACGCAGTTATATGCTTCTCTTGATCAGGCATATATTACAAGCGAAGAGTTTAAGGCGGGGAGGGATCTCTGCGTGGACATATCCGGCCAAATCTCTGGATTGATCCAATATCTCAAAGGCTCACGTTTGAAAGGAGAAAAATTCAAAACTGAATATAAAAGCTTCCGTGATGAGGTGCAGGAGGCAGTACAGTCCTTTTACCAAAAGAAGTCTTGAATTCTCGTTTGAATTTTGAATCTTGAATTTTAAATCTGACTCGTATTTGCGCAAGGGATCGGGGCACATTTGGCGACCTATGCGTCGCAAATCGAACAAGGCAACCCCGAAACTGCTGCCAATACGATAATCTGTCTGATCCATCAAGCCAACTATCTGCTTGACCAGCAGTTACGCAGTCTGGAAACGGCCTTCCTCAAGGCGGCCTGCGGGAACGCATGACGCGGGCCCGCATTGAAGAAAGGAAAAAATTTTCAGGGAACCGATAGGGTCGCCGGCAGAGCATGGTTCCGCGACCGTGTTGCACCAGTTGCGCGAAGCGAGAATATCGGTCAAAGTGAGGTTGGTTAATATGAGACTTGATGCCGGACAGATCGAAGTCGTGGATGATGCGATGGCCAGGGTTCTTAAGCGGAAGAAGCCCTCTGAGCGGATTCGTATCGGCTTCGACATGTGGATATCCGCTCACAACATGCTGACGATACATATCCGCAAGACCCATCCCGACTGGGATGATAAGCAGGTTGCCCATGAAGTCGCCAGGAGGTTCCTGCATGGGACCATATGAACTGCTCCGGACTATCGTAGATACGCTCGAACGTCTTCATATCCCTTACCTGGTAACCGGTTTGGTTGCCGCCATGGCGTACGGCGAACCCCGCATGACGAACGACATCGACATCGTCGCGGAAATCAAAGAAGAGCATATACCAGGCTTGCTGAATTATCTGGCTGAATGACTGAATAAACAACCGCTCATATCCATAGACCGGAATTACGCAATGACTATCTCATTTGTTCTCAACACTCTTATTTTTTCGTTCCCTTCCCCGTGTTCGTTCTCTTCTTGCTCCGGAGGTCCTTCTCGATCACAGGCCTGACCATTGCACGGGTTTCTTCGTCGCCAATCGCCTGAAGGTACTGCTCGATCGTATCCCGATCCTCGGCGGTAAGGGCCGGCAGGACGGCCTCCTCTTTGGACGACGGCTTATCTGCTGAAGCGATCTCGCCCAGCTTCAACGTAATGTCCCGGATGGTCTCCCTGCTGAGGCGGGCGTTCAGCTTTTCCATGATCACCGGTTTCATCATCGAGAGCTGCTGCATCCACGCCGGGCTGTCCACAAGCAGCACGAGTTTCCCTCCCCGGAGCGTCCGGGGCCGTGCGTGACGGGCAATGGCCGGCCCCACGGCCGCTTCCCACTGGCCGAAGATGCGATATTCATGAAGGCGGTCCTGCATTCCGCGGGCTTTGAGTATCTTGTTGATGGTCACCGATAGTTTGCCGATCATACGCGCCATAGCGGCCTATCATAGCACACCAAGAGTTCTTTTGACAACCGGGAACGAGACGGATATAATATAAAAATCCGCCTTATTTTCTACGGTTGCGGACCAAGGAGCGCACAATGCCAGAACTGCGAAAAGACCCCATCACCGGCCGATGGGTCATCATCTCCTCAGAGCGGGGCAAACGCCCCGGCGAGTTTCAAGACCAGCGCAACAAGAAGCGTGCGGGGTTCTGCCCCTTCTGCGCCGGCAACGAACGGACCACGCCGAACGAGATCCTTGCCTACCGGGACAACGGCCAGCCCAACGGGCCCGGCTGGCGGCTTCGGACCGTGCCGAATAAGTTTCCCGCTCTCCAGATCGAGGGAGACCTGAACAAGCAGGGCGAAGGCATTTTCGACAAGATGAACGGCATCGGCGCCCACGAGGTTATCATCGAGAGCCCTGACCACAGCGCAACCCTCTCCATCCTCCCGCAGAGGGCCGTGGAAGAGATGCTCTGGGCCTACCGGGACCGCATGGAAGACCTCAAGAAGGACACGCGCTTCCAATACACCCTGATCTTCAAGAACGAAGGCATCATCGCCGGCGCAACGCTGGAGCATACGCACTCCCAGCTCATTGCCCTGCCGATCGTGCCGATCCAGGTGCAGGAGGAGATCGATGGTGCCAAACGGCACTTCAAACTCAAGGAACGCTGCATCTTCTGCGACATTATCCATCAGGAGATGCGCGCAGGAACACGGGTAGTGCTCGAAACGCCCCTTTTCATCGCCCTGGAGCCCTATGCCCCGCGCTTCCCGTTCGAGACATGGATCATGCCCAAGAAGCACCTTTCCTGCTATGCCTGCTCTTCCAACGACGACTACCGTGACCTTGCGGGTCTCCTGCAGAACATCCTTCGCCGGATCGACCGGGCGCTCTCGAATCCACCCTATAATTACGTGATCCATACCTCGCCGTTCCGGGATGAACGCAACGACTACTACCACTGGCACATCGAGCTGATGCCCAAGCTCACGAACGTTGCCGGCTTCGAATGGGGATCGGGGTTCTACATCAATCCGACGCCGCCCGAGGAAGCCGCGAAGTTTTTACGGGAGATAAAATTGTAAAGAGTTGACGAGGCAATGCCTCAGACCGATAAAGAAAAATCAAAAGACGTCTCTCGCAGAGCATGCAATGGCCTAAAGAATGAATCGGCCACTTAGGGAATCACGCAAAGGAAATCTTT
>JBLMWN010000121.1:0-4055 GCA_050257255.1 Betaproteobacteria bacterium
GTCTCACGTTAATACGCCGCTGTCGCTGCCAATGCTGGTCACGACAGGGCTCATGGCGTATTCCGTCTGGATCTCTGTTGTTCTTGACGGTATACGCCTGACAGGCAAGCCGGCTGATAACGAAGACCCATCGGCTGCAAAACGCCGTCGCCAGGCGGCGTTTGCCCCGCTGATCACGGTGTGCTGCGCAACCACGACGCAACTGGCGAGAGAATTCATCGTGCGCGACTATCCTGGAGCTCCTCCGGCGATCCAGGAATTATTTTATTTCCTGATCACGCCGATCCACGGCAATTCTTCCCTTTCCGCTGCGGCGCTTCCCGCTTCGATAATGTTCGGCTGGGGAGGCGCAGCTGCCGCCCTCTTTGGATCATTCGCCTGGCAGGCGGAGGCGCGCAGGTCAGAAATTGCGACCGGGATAGTCGCTGGTTTTCTAGCTGGCATTTACAGCTGGCTGTTCACCGTAGTGCTTGCGGGCAACGGGTTGGGCTGGATGCTTTACGCTCCGCCGATTCAGGGCGTCTTGCTGGGTTTATTCGCCTATCTTTATTTTCGCAGGAAGGGGATGCCCCTGCTCATCATGCCCGCTGCAGTTGCCGGAGCATGGATCGGATATTTTCTTAAATTTTTCTTCGGAGTTTTCGCCGTCCCGATCGGAAGAATATTGTCAGAGGGAGGTGCCGGAGGGCTCTGGACAGGAGCAATTGCCCGCCTGGAATTAATCCTCATACCGGCTTTTTTCATCCATCTTGCGATCTGGATGACATGGAACATTGCGTCAGATAGACCGGCAGGTAATGTTGAGGCGGAGATTCCGAAGGAAAAAGGCTCCTTAGGTTCTTTTGGGTAGAGCCGCGACGGCGGGCGACTTTGTAGAAGCTAAGCTTGTTCGAGGTCGCTTCTTAATGCACGTTTCCTCGACAATCATGTGCGCTTCATCCCTGGTAAGGTCGTCCTGCTGATAATAGAGGTAGTCGTCCACCATATCGCAAATGACCTCGCGGGGAGTGTCCGGGTTGATTTCACGGACCTCCTCCTCGAATAACTTCGCGGCCCAGGGCGCCGTGTCCTTCTTCTCTATCCTGTTCATAACGACTCCTTTCAGGCCCCGGCTCATGCCGTTGCGCAAAGCCGGGAAAAGGAGGAGTATTAAAGAAGAGCTTCTTAGTCCAATTATCCTGAAAACGGCAGTTGGACGCGGATGAACGCAGATTACGCAGATAAAACAAAATCTTTAGATTAAATCGCGACTCACTTGTTGGGTGATTCTTTTTCGAAGTTCAAAATCATTTTTTGTTCTGGCTTTATCTGCGTTTATCCGATTTAATCTGCGTCCCAAATGCTCTTTTTAGGAATTATACCTCATTATGCATCCTGCATTCACATCCCTCACCCCGCTTGTGCCCGCATTATCGCAAGAGCAGGGTGAGCTCCGAACACTGGACGCCGAGCTGCCTCAAACCCATTCCTCTGCATCCATCAGCACCCCCACCCGGGTACTAAAGTCCACGCCGGACGACAGTGCGGCTGTTGTGCTATCCTTAGTAATAAATGCGGGGGCGGATGTATGGAATTTACCGAGATCAGCGGTACAGGCGTAAAAGCCTCGCGTATCTGCCTGGGCACCTGGGCCATCGGGGGATGGATGTGGGGCGGGACCGAAGAGGAGGAATCGATAGCCGCGATCCATGAGGCCCTTGACCGGGGCATCACCATCATCGATACGGCGCCAGCGTACGGGTTCGGGCGCTCGGAAGAGATCGTCGGAAAGGCTGTTGCGGGGTATGGACACCGCGAAAAAGTCATTATCGCCACAAAGGTCGGGCTGGAATGGCCGAACGGGAAGCCGCGTCGCAACGCGTCGAGGGAGCGCATCCTCAAGGAAATAGACGATTCACTGAAGAGGCTTCGGACCGAGTATATAGACCTTTATCAGGTGCACTGGCCCGACCCCCTGGTCCCGATCGAGGAGACCGCGGAAGCCATGGCCGAGCTGTACCAACAGGGGAAGATCAAGGCGATCGGGGCCAGTAATTTCTCGACCGCACAGATGGACCAATTCCGCGACACGGCCCCTCTTCACGTCAGTCAACCACCCTATAATCTGTTCGAGCGGGACATCGAGCAAGAGATCGCGCCCTATTGCAATGAACACGAGATCACGATGCTCACCTACGGCGCGCTGTGCCGGGGGCTGCTGTCGGGAAAAATGACGCGGGACACCGCATTCAAAGGCGACGATCTGAGAAAGATCGACCCGAAGTTCAAGGAGCCCCGCTACGGGCAGTACCTGAAAGCAGTGGAGCTGCTCGATCGATTTGCCCAAACTACATACGAAAAGCAGGTCGTTCACCTTGCCATACGCTGGATCCTGGACCAGGGCGTCGGCATCGCGATATGGGGAGCCCGCCGGCCGGACCAGCTTGAGGCATTGGACCATGTCTTTGGCTGGTCGCTCGATGACCAGGCAAAACAGGCCATTGACGCCATACTCTGTGAAACCATCAAGGAACCGGTCGGCCCTGAATTCATGGCTCCTCCCGCACGGAAGGTTTGAGTGGTGCGCTATCTTCGGGTTTATGTACTCTGAACTTTTCTCCACGTCTGCCTTTCCATTTAGCTCTCCGCAATGGAATTGAAGGGCTCCCTTGCCCCTGGCTACTGAACCCTTAACCCTGTTGAGCACACGGAGAGGGGTTATAGAGGTCAGCACATGAAGAAAGTCACCGCGTTCATCGGCTGTGCCAGCAAGAAGCACACTCACTACGCCGTCCGCCAATTCCTGAGCACCCTTCAGTCGCTCGGGGACGTCAAATCCGAGATCGTCGTCCTCTCTGACTACAACGTGAAGACCTGCAGGGGCTGCAAGACCTGCTTCCTCAAGGGCGAGGAGTTCTGTCCCTTGAAGGATGACCGGGACGTGCTCATCGGAAAGATGATGGCATCCGATGGAGTGGTCTTCGCATCGCCGAATTACTCGTACCAGGTCTCTGCGATCATGAAGACATTCCTCGACAGGCTCGGCTTTGTGTTTCATCGCCCGCGCTTCTTCGGCAAGACCTTCACCAGCATCGTTGTCCAGGGCATCTATGGCGGCAGCAAGATAGTAAAGTTTTTGGACTTCGTGAGCATGGGTCTTGGTTTCAACGTGGTCAAGGGAAGTTGTGTCACGGCCCTCGATCCGATGACCGAGAAGGAAAAGCAAAAGATCGACAGCATTCTTGCAGCGCACAGCAGGCGGTTCTACGAACAACTGGTGATGCCGGCGTATCCCGTGCCGACGCTTATCAAGCTCTGGGCCTTCCGGTATGCCCGAACGAGCATGGGGCTGCAGCTCGATGACAGAAATCGTGACTACCGGTACTACAGAGATCAGGGCTGGTTCGACTCCGATTACTACTATTCCATTCGCCTTGGCGCACTGAAGAAGGCAGCAGGACGCTTCTTCGACTCCCTCACGGCGAGAAGCGTGAAGAAGCGGTGACGAAGTTTTGACCCATGGGAGGCAGAGTCAAAGGGTCCTCTCCTTTCTTCAAGATTGTTGTCACCTTTCTTGCGCCCAAGAAAGGTGACAAAATACTAAATAATGCTTTCAAGAAGTTCACGATCCTTTTCTTTTTTGCACATCCCCTTCGTGGCCTGAATGAAATTTTGGACCCGACTAAGGCCACGTTCGCTCGCCCGCGCAAACTCGGCCTGCGGCCTCAGACACCCTGCACTCGCGCCTTGGCACTCGTGATCGCTGGGTGCGGGCAGTGCGCGCTCGCCCTTCGCGACGCTCCCTTAGGCCAAGACGGGTGCCCCAAAATTTCATAGGGCCGCTTCGGGGACGTGCGGGGTTGGTGAAAAACTTTTATCAAGATCTCCCATGCGAAAATCCAGGCATGCGACCGAGTCCGAGGGTTAAGCATTTCGGATGTCTGAGCCCAGAGGGCGAGCCTGTGGCCAGTGCTTATGAGTGCAAAGCGCGAATACAGGCCATTTCCAACATAGAGCGAGGACGCCCTGCACTCGCGCCAGGCACTCGTAAACGCTGGGTGCAGGCGACCGAGCAT
>JBLMWN010000122.1:0-3669 GCA_050257255.1 Betaproteobacteria bacterium
AAGCTCTATGGCGTTGAACGCGTCTGCAGTGCCTGGGAGGAGCCACGCTCATCCTATTACGGACGAAAAGCCCGGAGTGCCAAGCCGGTCGTGCATCAGAAACGAGGCCCGAAGACCACAATCACCGATGACGAGCTTCTCGCTCTCATCAAGACCGATCTGGCGACGTCCAGCTTCATCGGAGAAGGCCATCGTAAGGTCTGGGCTCGCCTGCGGTTCGTCAAGGGCTACAAGATCGGCCGGAAACGTGTCTTGCGGATCATGCGAGAGCATAACCTGCTCTCACCGAACCGGGTGATCCAGGGGCAGCCCAAAGAGCATGCCGGAAAGATCATCACTGCTGCCCCGAACATTCTGTGGGGCACCGACGGCACCAAAATCTTCACCACAGAAGAAGGCTGGGCCTGGCTCTTTACCACCGTGGAGCACTGGAACGCTGAGTGCCTGGGCTGGCACCTGACCAAGACCGGGGACCGGTTTGCAGCTCTCCAGCCGATTTCCATGGCGCTCACGAGTCGATTCGGATCGGTCAGTGCCGATGCGGCCCGTGGACTGGCGCTGCGGATGGATAACGGACCGCAGTATCTTTCGAGTCACTTCCAGAACCAGATCAAGTTCTGGGGAATCGCGCCGAGCTTCGCCTTCGTGGCCGAGCCGGAGACCAACGGTGTTGCAGAGCGTTTCTATCGGACTCTCAAAGAGCAGGTCATCTATGGCCGCTCCTATCGGACCATAGAGGAACTTCGTGTAGCAATTGCAGACTTCATCGAGCGTTATAACAAGTACTGGCTTGTAGAAAAGTTGGGCTTCAAAAGTCCTCAGCAAGCCTACGACGAGCACCAAGTGAGAGCAGCTGCATAAGTTTTATCTTGTGTCCAGGGTACCGGGTGCGCTACAGGTGATTGTCAATCCATCCGGTAGTTCGGTGCTTCCTTGGTGATCACCACGTCATGCACATGCGATTCGCGGAGGCCCGCAGTTGTGATCTTGATGAACCTGGCCCTTTCCTTGAGCGCCTTCAGGTTCTCGCACCCCGTGTACCCCATGCCCGCCTTCACGCCGCCGATAAGTTGGAGAACGCTGTCCGCAAGCGGACCCTTGTACGGCACGCGGCCCTCGATGCCCTCGGGCACGAGCTTGGCCTTCTCCTGCTCATGCGCCTGGAAATAACGGTCCTTGCTGCCCCGCTCCATGGCGCCGATGGAGCCCATGCCGCGATAGAGCTTGTAGCTTCTGCCCTGGTACAGAATAGTCTCTCCGGGACTCTCTTCCGTCCCGGCGAAGAGGCTCCCAATCATGATGCAGGACGCGCCGGCCGCGAGCGCCTTCGTGATGTCTCCGGAGAATTTTATTCCTCCGTCCGCAATGCAGGGTATGCCGGACTTGTCCGCTTCCTTGACGCAGTCCATGACAGCCGTGATCTGCGGTACGCCCGCCCCGGACACGATCCGTGTGGTACAGATGGAACCCGGTCCGACGCCGATTTTCACGCAGTCAGCGCCCGCACGGATGAGGTCTTTGGCTGCATCTGCCGTTGCGATGTTCCCGGCGACGAGGTCGAGGTCGGGATATTTCTTCTTAATTGCTTTGACGGCATCGATCACGCCCTGCTGATGCCCGTGTGCCGTATCAACCACCACCACATCAACGCCCGCCTTGATAAGTTCGGGTACGCGCTCGGAATAGTCCCTGTTGCCCACTGCCGCACCCACGCGCAGGCGCCCGAGCTTGTCCTTGCATGCGTTGGGGTACTTGATCTTCTTCTCGATATCCTTGATCGTGATGAGACCGCGCAAGCTGAAGTCCTTGTCCACGATCAAAAGCTTCTCGATCTTGTACTTTTGGAGGATCTTCATGGCCTTTTCGAGGGTGGTCCCGATCGGAGCCGTAATCAGACGGTCCTTGGTCATCACTTCGGACACCTTGAGATTCATTCGCGTCTCGAACCTGAGGTCACGGTTCGTAAGGATGCCGACAAGTTTATGTCCCTTGGTCACGGGCACGCCTGAAATACGGTACTTCTTCATGACATCGAGAGCGTCGGCGATCTTGGCGTCGGGCGCGATGGTGATGGGGTCTATGATCATACCGCTTTCCGACTTCTTGACCTTGTCGACCTCCTCGGCCTGCACATGAACGGGAAGCGCCTTGTGGATGAACCCGAGCCCTCCCTCCTGGGCCAGGGCTATGGCGAGCTTTGCTTCGGTCACGGTGTCCATGGCAGCGCTCACGAGCGGGATGTTGAGTGTTATTCTTTTCGTAAGCTGCGTCCGGACGTCCACGTCCTTGGGCAGGACCTCGGATTTCGCGGGCAGAAGCAGCACGTCGTCGAAGGTGAGACCTTCTCGAATAGGACCGACAACCATGTAATTTCTCCTTTTTAAAAGATCTATTATAACCACAGATTAAACGGCAAATAAATGCACGATAACCAGGTTCAAAAGACCTGAAGTGTTCTCTGCTTTTAACCTGTGCTAGTCAGCGCTCATCCGTGATTAATCCATTTTTTTAGTCATTTACTTTACCACAACGTGGAGAAAACCACAAGAAAAACCGGACTATTCAAAGCCGGATTGCTCATTCAGGAATGGATTCTCCCGGCGTTCGTCACCGATAGTGGAAGCCGGGCCGTGACCGGAAAAGACTTTGGTGTCATCCGGCAGGGTCATGAGGTTTGTCTTGATGGAGCGAAGCAGGGTCATGAGGTCGCCTCCCGGAAGATCAGTCCTGCCGATGGAGCCGGCAAAGAGCGCGTCTCCGGTAAAGACCATTCCCTGTTCGAGCAGGCTGATGCCGCCCGGAGAATGGCCGGGGGTGTGCAGAACCTGGAGCGAGACCTCGCCCGCGGTTATCACGTCTCCATGCTTCACATAACGGTCGGCGGGCGGTGAAACAACGGGATTCATGCCGAAAGAGCGCGCCTGGTTCGAAACCGTGGCAAGCACCGGCGCGTCCGCCTCGTGGAACAGCAGTTCGGCGCCAGTAGCTTCCTTGATGGCCTTGTTCGCGCCGACGTGGTCAAAGTGTGCATGAGTGTTCACGATATACTTGACCTTGAGGCTCTTGTCTTTGATGATCTTCAGGATATCGCCTGCATCATCACCAGGATCGATAACAACCGCATCCTTGGTCTTCTCATCAGCAAGGATGAAGCAGTTCACCTGGAGCGGGCCTACAACGAGTCGTATCAGAACCATATAATAGACAACCTTTCAACATCACCCACACAACAATGAACGCAGATATGCGCAGATGAGCGCAGATTTTCAGTTTCTCAGATCCGCATTTTCCGCTTACTCCGAGTTCAACTGGTTTCTTTTCTTGCTTTCCAAATCCAGCAGCTTTTTCTTCATCCCGAGCCCGCCCGAAAACCCGCCCAGCGTACCTGCTGAGCTAATTACCCGGTGTCAGGGAATAATGATGGGGATGGGATTCGCTCCCATCGCCCGTCCTACGGCACGGACAGCCCTCGGGTTCTTGATCCTCTTCGCTATCCACGCATAGGACCGCGTCTCGCCATAAGGAATCTCTGCCGTCGCCCGCCAGACCGCCCGCTGAAAAGGCGTATAATAACGCAGATCGAGCGGCAGGTCAAACACCACGCGCTCGCCGGAGAAGTATCGTTGGAGAAGCTTCTCTGCCTTTTTGAGTACGATGAAATCTGTGACG
>JBLMWN010000123.1:0-4286 GCA_050257255.1 Betaproteobacteria bacterium
CCCACGGAGAAGCGGGGACTCGCGATGGTGTTCCAGACCTACGCCATCTGGCCGCATATGAACGTCTTCGATAACGTCGCCTATCCGCTTCAGGTCCGGAAACTCCCGGCGAACGTTATCCGTCGGATGGTCGAGAAAACCCTGCGCTTCGTACGCCTCGAAGAATTCGAGAGGCGTCCGGCAACTAGGCTCTCCGGCGGCCAGCAGCAACGAGTGGCGCTGGCGCGGGCATTGGTGGCCGAGCCCAAGGTCATCCTCTTCGACGAGCCGCTGAGCAATCTCGACGCGAAGCTCCGCGAGGAGACCCGCAAGGAACTGAGGGGCTTCCTGCGCGAGTTGAAGATCACCGCTGTCTACGTGACCCACGACCGGATCGAGGCGCTGGTGCTCTCGGATCTGGTCGCGGTGATGCGCACGGGACAGATCGTCGAAATGAGCTCTCCGAAGAAGATCTATTTCGATGCCGATACCCGGTTCGTGGCGGACTTCATCGGTCGCGCCAATCTGGTTCAGGCGAAGGTCCGCGCCCATGAAGCCAAACGCACCATCGTGGATTGCGGTCTCGGTACGATTGCCTGCCACCTCCGCGAGATTCCCATCGGAAGCGAGGTCACGCTGTGCATCCGGCCGGAATTCCTGCGGGTCGCCGAGTGCGAGACGGCTGACGGCGCGAACATCCTCGAGGGGCGCGTCGAATCCCTGGTTTTCATCGGCGAGGCCTACGAGGCCGAGATCCGGGTCGGAACCGAGCGACTGCTCGCGAGGTTCGATACGGACACGCATCTCGAAGAAGGCGACCCCGTCACGTTCGGCGTGGATCCCGCGCATTGTCTGCTTGTTTCCGTTTGATAAGGGCGAAGAGGAATGGTCCAGGCGCGATCGAAACTGACTTACTCGCTGATTCTGATTGTCGGGTCTCTGACCCTGTGTCCTGTGGTCATGCTCCTCTTGGGAAGCTTTTCCAAAGGGTTGACCGCCTTCGGGAGCTTTACTCTGGACAAGTACATTCAGGCCTACACCGACCCGGCGTTTTTCGAGGTCATCGCCAACACGATCGTCTTCGTTCTCGGCTCATCAACGCTCGCGACCGGGCTCGCGTTGTTCCTCGCCTATCTCAATAACCGCACCGATATTCCTTTCAAGTTCCTGTTCCAGATCATCTCGATCATCCCGATGATGATCCCGCACCTGCTCTTCTCCGTGAGCTGGGCGCTGCTACTGAATCCCTCAAACGGGATCATGAACCTTGTGCTCAAGCAAACCTTTTCCCTCGAGAGCGCGCCGTTCAATATCTATTCTTTGGCGGGCATGATCCTGGTGGAGGGGCTCCTCGATCTGCCCATCGCTTACCTGATCATCGCGCCAGCCATGGGATCCTTCGACGTGACCCTGGAGGAATCTTCCCGAGTGTTCGGGGCGGGTACGTGGCTCACCCTGCGGCGTGTGACCCTGCCGGTGCTACGGCCTGCCATCCTGGCGGCCTTCATTCTGAGCGTGGTCCGCAGTCTCGCATCTTTCGCCGTGCCCTCGGTGCTTGGCATGCCTGGACGCGTGTATGTGCTCGCCACCTATCTATACGATATGATCGCCAGAGGCTTCGCGCCGGACTACGGTAAAGCCGCGGCTGTAGGAATGAGCGTGCTGGCGGTTTCGGTCATCCTTATCATCGTTTACCGGGCACTCACCTCGGAAAGCGAACGCTACGTGACGATCTCGAGCCGCGGTTTCCGCCCGGCGGTGATCGAACTCAAGGGGGCGAGAATTCCGCTCTTCCTCGTCGTGGGGTTTCTCTCTCTGATCCTGATCGTGCTCCCGGTGGCGGTCCTGTTCTACACCTCGCTCGTGCCCTACGCCATGGTGCCGAGCGCTCGGGCCTTCTCGCTGATGAGCTGGAAGCACTGGATCCAGGTTTTGGAGGATCCCATTTCGGTGCTCTCACTGAAGAACAGCCTCCTCCTGGGCGTGGCTGGCGCGACCCTGGGCGTGCTGCTTTCCATTTTCGTCGCCTACGTCATCGTCAAGGTGAGATCCACGGCTTCCGGCGTCCTCGAGTCCCTGAGCTACCTGTCGTTTTCGTTTCCGGGCATCGTCATTGGCATAGGCTTCATGTGGTTCTTCGTCCAGACACCGCTCTATGCCACCCTCTGGGCCCTGCTGATCGGCTACATCGCGATCTACATGCCCTACGGCATCCGGCCCCTGTCGAGTGCTTTCGTACAAATTCACGCGCACCTCGAGGAGTCGTCGCGCGTCTGCGGGGCGGGTCCGCTCACGACCATGCGCCGCATCATGGTCCCCCTTCTCGTTCCGGGCATCGTCTCCGCATGGATTCTCATGGCCACGATGTTCGTGCGCGAGCTGACGCTCTCCGTGGTCCTGTCGCGGCCGGGGACCGAAGTTCTCGCCGTTCAGATCCTGCGTTTTGCCGAGGACGGTCTCTGGGGCAAACTCTCGGCCCTGGGCATCATAATGATCCTTGTCTCTACGGGCCTCGTGGTCGTGGCGACGCTTGTGGGCGCAAGATTCCGGCTCGTAGAGGGCGGCGGATAGCCGCAGCGGCGAAGAAGACTTCCTAGAAACTAGGAGCAAGAACTAGGAGGGTCAGGCGTGATTTGCGCTTAGAAGAAGCAACTGCCATCCTTTAGTATTGCTCACCATAAATAGCAAATATCACGCCTGACCCTGTGGACTCATAAGGACTCCTTACCGACTAGAGGCGAGTATAAAGGGATGAAGACACTCAAGTGGTTTGCGTCGGACCCAGGCCTTCAATAACGACCTGACGTAACGTTTCTTTTCCGCCGAAACGCTTGATAGCATCCAGGATTTCTATGCCGGCCAACTTTCCGTCGGCGTCGTAATCAGCCGCTATCCCTTCTCCCAGATGCTTGGTGGTCACGGTTGTTTCGCGAAACGTGATGCTCAGCGCATCAACTTCTGAATCGAACTAATCTTCATATGGTGTCCCTCATCAAGAGTAATAAGTATAAACCGTCACAACCACGATTTCAGGCCGCTTCTTCCACGAAAATTGGCCGGACTTCTTTGGTTTCATAGAGCCTCTTATTCCATTCTCGGTTAAACGGAAATATCTTGCGGCACTCCACGCGGCCGAGTTCCGCCGGTCCCCATGATCTCGTCTGTATCGCATCCTCCACTTCGGCAACTGAAAATCCTCGCCTGGCGCTATAACTCAACGCATGCGCAGAAAGTCTTATGGGTTTCATCATATTGGTTTGATTTTAGAGTCGTGTTACGATGCATCATTACGCTGCATCGGTGATGCACAAGTGGGAGGAGATCATGAAAGCGATCACATTGAGGAATCTGCCGCCGGAAATTGAAAAGATCGTGCGCAAAGAAGCGGACCGGCAGCGCACGAGCATCAATAAGGCGGTGATAAGCCTGCTTGAGCGAAACAGTGAAGCGCATAAGAAAAGAAAGCCGGGAATAAAGGAATACGATGACCTCGATAGCCTTGCCGGCTCCTGGACAAAGAAAGAGGCTGCCGAGTTCAATAAAGCTTTGGCAGCCCAGCGGACTATCGATCCGGAGTTGTGGAAATAATGCGTTTGCTGTTGGATACCTCAGCCTATTCGGCATTCATGCGGGGCCATGAGGCTATCCGACGTGCGGTCCGCACAAACGAGGAAATTTTTCTCAATTCCATCGTGATCGGCGAGCTTACAGCGGGGTTCATCAAAGGCAGCCGGCGAAAAAAGAATGAGGCGGAACTGCGCCGATTTCTCGCGTCTCCGCGCGTTGGACTTCTGGATGTCACCGAAGAAACGGCTGAACGATACGCACTCATCCTTAACGGGTTGTGGCAGGCCGGCACCCCGATACCCACCAATGACATCTGGATAGCGGCCACCGCAATGGAGTATGGGTTGAGCGTTGTGACCACCGACGATCACTATCAGAAAATTCCCCAAATTATGGTCGACTATTTCGCCGCCGTATAGACTCATCGCGGTTTTGATTGTCGGCTTCCTCTTTTTCAAACTCACCCTGCATGCGCACGGGCAATCTTCCCTGCCTAATCAATCGCTCCAATTCATCAACGTCATCCGGGTTGGCTAGCTCACCCGCCTATTCTAAACCTCGCACGGTGCGGCGAGCGTCCTAACCATGGGAGGAATTCTCTTCCTCCGGTGAGCCGGGACCAAAAAAGGGATAAGTCCAATTTCAGAGAAAATCATGCCGGGTTTACAGCGCACGACATCAGCGTTGCGGATAATCACCGGATCTTTTCTCGCCTTTTCAGCGTAGTCCGAGAGTCGTTC
>JBLMWN010000124.1:0-4198 GCA_050257255.1 Betaproteobacteria bacterium
AACGAAGTTCTTTGACCTTTTCCGCTTTTGTTGGATCCACCTTACGGCTGAGCCAGACGAAATGCCTGCCGCCGGCGAGCTTCCGTTCGAGCATGCGCGGATCTTTGCGCAGGATCCGGGACAGGCGCTGCGCGAGTGCGCGTGGGTCGTCGATCTTCGACGGGATGCCGTAGACCGAATCGACATCAAGGCTCACTGCCAGTTCTCTGCCCTTGCGGTCCAAAATGGTCCCCCGCTTGGGTTCAAGCGTCACCACCTGCTGCTGCTGGCGCTCTGCGCGGGCCGCGAGCTTGGACCGTTCGATGACCTGGAGGTAAACGAGCCGCATGACCACGAGCGCAAACACCAGGCCCACGATGATGAATACCGCGACTATCCTGCCCCGTCGTTCCATAATTACCTGACCCGGACGAACCGGAACTCAATTTTTTGAACTGCCAAGACGCAAAGGCTGAAAAGCTTAGACATTCATGCCGACGATTCTTTTCGCGTCTTCTCGCCTGGTTTTGAGAAGACTGAGATTCTAAGTTGCTATTGCTTGGGTGTTGCTTTTCTCTTTACGATAACGACTGCATCCTTGGGCGGCCTGATCATGCCCAGTCGCTTGGTAGCGATCTCCTCAATCCGCGCCGGAGATGTCAGGCTCGACGCCTCGATCCTAAGAGACCTGTTCGCACGCTCCAGATCCTGCTTCTCCCTCTCCAGAGCCTCGATCTGATACCCGAGCCGCATGATCTTCACTTTACCGCCGACGTACAAGAGCAGTCCGGCAATAGCCAGAAGAGCGATGAGTACGCGTCGAAAGCTTCCCCGCTTCCCGCGCGCGAATACCAGTGACCCAATGTTACCAGCCCGCGTTGTCATAGGATAACTCGTTCACTTTAAAAATGAAAGTTAGAATTTTTATTGAATATAAAAAGTACGTCCTTAGTCTGATTTTTTATTTACCGCGCTCTATCTGCGTCAGTTTTTCCGCTGCTCTGAGTTTTGCGCTCCTCGCCGCGGGGTTCTGTGCGACTTCGTCCTGCCCGGCTGTTATCGGCCGGGGAGTCAGGACCTTGACCACGGGCTTCCTGCCGCAGGAACAGACCGGCAACTTCGGCGGGCAGACACAGCCTTTTGCTGCCGTCGCGAAAGTCTGCTTCACGACCCGGTCTTCGAGCGAATGGAACGTTATCACGGCGAACCTTCCGCCGGGTTTCAAGAGCCCGATGATCCTGCTGGCCCCTTCACGAAGCGCGCCGATTTCATCGTTGACCGCTATCCGCAGGGCCTGGAACGTGAGCGTAGCAGGATGAATGCGCCGGGGAGGGTAAGGAGGGAATGCACTCGCAACGATCTCGGCAAGCTGAACCGTACTCGTGATGGGCCTCCGGACCCTCGCCCTTTCTATGGCCCTCGCTACTGCACCTGCCCTCCGCTCTTCCCCGTATTCGCGGATGATCTTCACGAGCTCGTCGCGGGAGAGTCTGTTCACCAAATCCGCGGCGGTCTGCGGCCTGCTCGTGTCCATGCGCATATCGAGTGGGCCGTCGATCTGGAAGCTGAAGCCGCGCTCCGGGGTTTTGACGTGGAACCACGAAAGTCCAAGATCCAGCAGCACTCCGTCCACCTCGTCAAATCCCAGGGCGGACAGGACCGACGGCAAATCCCGGTAATTCGCATGCCGAATAATGACACGATCGCCATATTTCGCAAGGCTCTTCCTGCACCGCTCGATTGCCTCGGGATCCCGATCCAGTCCGATCAGGACGCCATCTGGCGCCGAACGATTCAAGATCTCCGCTGCATGGCCGCCACCACCGAGTGTTCCATCCACATATATGCCGCCTGGCCGCGGTGCAAGCAAATCAACGGCCTCACGGAGAAGAACGGGTTTATGCACCGTGTTCGGAGTTTGAAGTTCGGACTTCGGAGCATTTTCTCCATGATTGTTTCCTTCAGAATTTTCTTTACTCCTCACCCTGAACTCCGAACTCTGAACTACTCACAGCCCCAGCGGCAGGTTCGTTGCCGGCTTTGTAATTCCAAAGCTCTTTGCGGCCTGCTGGACCGTATCAAAGACCTGGAATTCCTCGAGCACTCCGGTGGTCCGGAAAATATTCTTAATGTATTCGGACATCGCCGCGAGACGGATATCGCCTCCGAAGGACTGGAGACGTCGCTTTTCTTCGACCAGGGACGGCAGGATCGTAAAGTGGATATGCTCCGCCGACTCAAAGTTAAGGATCAGACCGTACATTTCTCCCTTGATGAGCTGACCGATCACCCGGTTGATCTCAGCCATCTTGCTCGCGTCGATCTCGCCTTCGAGGTTCATCTGATAGACTTTGAGCTTTTCATCCATGTCGTTATAGTCCCAGTGCGGCGAGCGCCTCGCCGATCTTGCTTCCGTTCTGAGTATTCCGCGCCTCCCACGCCTTGGCGTCCCATATTTCTATCTTGTCGATGATTCCGACGAGCACAACGTTCTTGGTGATTCCTGCGTGTTCCCGGTGCGGGGGCGGAATCAGGATACGGCCCTGCTTGTCGAGCTCGCATTCTGTAGCCGAGGAAAAAAGAAAACGCCTGAAGTCCTTGACCTCCTGCTTCATCATGGAGAGGGTCTTGATTTTTTCCTCCAGCCGTTCCCATTCCTCAAGCGGATAGACTGTGAGACAACGGTCGTAGTCCATTGCGAGCACTAACCGTCCGTCATAGCGGTCCGCTATGATATCGCGAAACTTCGACGGCACGCTCACTCTGCCCTTGGAATCTACAGTATGTTCGAAGCTGCCCCGGAACATTTTCCTCCCCGCTGCACCCACCCTTTCCCACTTTATACCACCTGCTGGCCAAAGTATATATTTGATAGACGTCGATGTCAAGAAAAATATTAATTTTTGAGATGTTACATGGTGGGTAAGCCATAGCAACTTATAGCATTTTTTAGCGTGACAAGCAGGACAGGAAAAAGTATTATACAATGCAATGAGTGCCGACTATTTCATTACTGTTGATGATGCCCACATCAGG
This sequence comes from Betaproteobacteria bacterium, assembly GCA_050257255.1. GTDB lineage: Bacteria > Nitrospirota > UBA9217 > UBA9217 > UBA9217 > JAJYKN01. Next base: position 3,016 of record JBLMWN010000124.1, read on the forward strand.
CGGGAGAAGGCAAAGGCCCGTGAAATGCGGAATTCGCAGTGGTGGAAGCGAAAACGTTCTTCAGGACTGTGTTATTACTGCAGAAGAAAGTTCAAGCCCACTGAGTTGACCATGGATCACCTGGTCCCGATCGTGCGCGGAGGGAAGTCCGTGCAGGGAAACGTCGTTCCCGCGTGCAAGGAGTGCAACAACAACAAAAAATATCTCCTCCCCTCAGAATGGGAGGAGTATTTGCGGACAATCAAAGAGGAAAGGACTCAGTCAATCGACGCGCAACGATAAGGGACAGAATTTTGTGAATCCCGGCTGTGTTGGATTAAAAGTTGAACGCATCGTATCTTGGACCACTGCCGAATGCTGGAACAGGTTATTTCAGCCATATCAACATGCAACAAAAAAGGCTGATCTTCTCATCAAGATCAACCTTCCCTTGTTGTTTTCTCAGGCGGCTCGATGGCCGCCCTTCTCTACACTCGGTGTTTAATCTAACACCCTCACCCAATCTACCCTCGCCAGCTTGTTGTCATGCGACCAGCAGTACGTCACTTCGCCGTGAAATGCCTTCTTGATCGCACGACCGATGCGCTGCGCGAGCTTCTCGTTCGTCGTGGAAATTACGATACTGCCAGAGCCATTCTCTTTTACCGACATCACCCGCTCAAGGGGGTTAAACCCGCGCGCCCTCGCTTCCTCGTTCTTGATAAGGTTAATAAGTTCCTGCTTGTGCGAGAGCACATAATTTCCCTTTAGAGTAACGATGCCGCCGGGGAAATTATCACGCATCTTCAAGCAGGCCGGACAGACCGTGGTAGCGGTATCGGGAATCTTTACCGCCGCGTCGTAGAGATCAGGGTCAGCATACCACCGCTTGTTCTTGTAGACAGAATGACACCCTTCGCAAGCCGATATCTTCTGGCTTGCACCTCTCGGGAGATAGGGATCTTTGGTAGACGTTTTCTTTTTGTATGTCTGCTTGTATGACCTCTCTACTTTACCGATCATCTTCATAACGTCCGCCTCCTTGTATCGCCAGAATACTCTCATGAAACGTTATTTCTCCTTATTTCACCTTTCGCTGAATCTCGGGAAACTGCTTCTTGAACTCGGGAATGTGCCGACCGAGAAACATCTTCAGAGCTTTCAACTCGGCCTGAATGTCCCTGATCTCCTCGTCAACCTCGTT
>JBLMWN010000125.1:0-4168 GCA_050257255.1 Betaproteobacteria bacterium
ACAAGCGCTACGGTCTTGTAGAGCGTCGTGTTGATGCCCATCGATTCCGCGGCGTCCTGATCCTCTCTGATGGCCACGAAGTAGTACCCCAGCTTTGATTCGACGACTTTTCTGACGACAAGGAAGGTGCCTGCCGCGATCGCCAGGATGATATAGTAATACCAGGTCTTTTCGACCCAGGTGCGCTCTCGGATCATGATGCCAACGTCTCCGCCGGTCAAATCCACCAGATTCTCCGCTACAATCCGAAGGATTACCCCGATGGCCAGGGTGGCGAGTGCGAAAAAGGGTCCGCGCAGCCTCAGGCAGATGTACCCGATGACCAGGGCAAAACCGGCCGTCACGACGGTACTTGCCGGAACGCCCCACCATGCGGAGACGCCGAGCTTGCTGTAGAGCATGCCTGCCGCATAGGCCCCTGTTCCGAAGAATGCGGCGTGGCCGAAAGATACCTGGCCGGAGTATCCACCCAGAAGGTTCCATGCCATGCCGATAACGGACCACATGATGACCAGAATGAGGAGGTGCATCGTATAGGAACTGAGGCCGATGAGCGGCAGCAGGGCGAGGAGGACGACGATTATGTACGAAAAATATTTTTTCATGCGGTACTATTGATGTCATTCCGCCAGCTACAGGCGGGAATCCAGCGTTTTTTAAAAGCGGCGTGAACCAAAAACACCGGATCCCCGATGGAATCAATCGCGGATGACAAAAAAAATTATCGAGACTCTGCTGTTCATCAGTTATCCTGCCTAAGACTTTCCGTTATTTGAACCTTTTCCTCTTCAGCAGCGACGCGACACCACCGGGCAGGAAGACCAGTGCGACCACAAAGACGGCAAAGCGTCCGACCGATGCCCATCCCATGCCGACGTAGGTTGCGGTCAGGGATTCGAAAATGCCCAGGATCACGCCGCCGATAATGGCCCCGACGGTGGAACCCAGTCCGCCAAGGATCGTGATAACGAAGGCGATCAGGGTGAACTGGCCTCCGATATCAGGATAAATATAGTAGATCGGGATGAAGAGGCAGCCCGCAGCGCCGACAAGGGAGGATCCGAGCCCGAAGGTAATGACGCGCATCCTGCCCGTGTTCACGCCCATGAGCAGCGCTGCATCCCGGTCTTGGGCAGTGGCCCGGATGGACTTGCCCGTGTCCGTCTTCGTGAGAAAGAACCAGAGACCGATGGTAATGAGCACGGCGAGGACGAAGGAAACCGACCACGGAAGTGAGAGCGAAAGCTCGATGGGCGATTTTTTCCAGAAATCGGAAAGATACCATGCCTTGGTCGAATAATCCACGGGCGTCTGCCGGTAGTCGGACGTAAAGACGATGGTCGCAATGTTGGCCAGCACCATGCCGATTCCCACGGTGAGAATCACCTGGTTCTCAGGCAAAATGGAGTCGACCTTGAGCACGGGATTGATCAGATACTTCTGAATGGCCATCCCCAGAAGAAAGAGAACCGGCGTGGCGATGAAGACGGAGGCGTACGGATCGATGTGGAACTGGGAATACAGGACAAAGGCGATATACATGGCCACCATCATGAGCTCGCCGTGGGCGAGGTTGATGATCTTCATTACCCCCATGATGATGGTCATGCCGATGCCGATCAGCGCATAGAGCCCACCGAGCAAAATGCCCGATATGAGAGTCTGGAGAAAGACTTCAAGCTGGACAGAGGTCATGGGCGCCTTTTCAATCGCGGATAGCAGAACGCGGATTGCGGAATGAAAAGCGCTCAAGAATCCGCAATCCGAAATCTACAGTCCTCAATAGGTTTACCTTCTCTCCCTCCAGGTCGGGACCGGATACACGTACCGAGTGCTGGCAAGCTTTTCCGGCCAGATCGTCGCAAACTCCTGATGAATCACCTCGATGGCAAGGGTGGGGAGGAAGTTCTGGTTTTGATGCCCTTCCTTATCCTCGAATTTGACAGGACCGAAGGCGGTCATCATGTCGGTCGTCTTCAGGGCGTCGCGAATGCTGTTCGGGTCCCACTTCTTGGCCCGTTCAAGAGCATTCTTCACAACGTACAGGGCCGAATAAGCCGAGGCCCCGTGATAAGACGGATAGTCGCCGTATTTCGCTTTATACTTTTCTGCATACTCCTTTGCGCCGGGATACTTTACCTGGGGCGTCCAGAGCGTCGCACTGACCACATTTTCGGCAGCGTCCTTGGCGCCGTCGATGAATTCGGGGATGGCGAAACCGGCCGCGCCGCCCGCGTAGAGTTTTGCGTCTACGCGAAGCTCCTTGGCCTGCTTCATCAGCAACTGGGCCTCGTTCGCATAGGATACGGTATAGACCACGTCAGGCTGGGCGGCCCGCACCTTTCCGAGGAGCGGCCGGAAATCGATGGCCCCGGTCTCAAACTTTTCCTTCAGCACCACTTTGGCGCCGAGTTTGTTCTGGGCGTCCCGTTCCATTGCATTGGCCCCCGAAGTCCCGAAGGCTGAGCTTTCATACAGGATCGCTATCGTTTTCGGCTTGACCACTTCTTTCAGGAAAGAAACGAGGGCGTCGGCATAGTGGCTATTGACCTGGTTCTGCCGGAACACGTACTTATAATGCTGCGTCGTGATATCGTCGTCAGCACTGGCAACGATCAGGTAAGGGGTCTTGCGCTCCTCGGCGACCGCGGCAACTGCCTTTGCACAGGACGAGGTGTATTCTCCGACGATAAGCGGCTGTTTCTTCACGTCGATAAGCTTCTCCACGATCGACCGGGCGACTTCCGGTTTGCCGCTAGAATCCTCGAACGAAAGGACCAGTTTCTCGCCCTTTATTCCGCCTTTGGCATTAATCTCCTCGGCGGCAAGTTCGTAGGACCGCTTCATGATCTCGCCGAACTTGGCCTGCTTGCCGGTAAGCGGAAGCGGGATGGTGAGATCAAAAGTGCCCGCCGCGTACAGCGGTGCAGCGGTAATACTGAAACCGAACAACAGAACGACTGCGAGTAACAAACGTTTCATGGTACCCTCCTTTAAGACCTGATTGTACGTCTGTTCAGGATTAAACAGGACATATTTTGTACTCTTTTTTAAAGTATAGCATGAGTTACCGGGAAATTGCAATCATCAGCGGTTTCATTTCTGCTGAGAATGCAGCGATAGATCGAAGGGCTCCCCGTGATCAGCCGCTGCCCAGGCGCGCCTTAATGAACTCCCGGTTCAGTTTCGCAATGAACTTCACCTTAATGCCCTTGGGGCAGACGGACTCGCATTCATAATGGTTGCTGCAGTTGCCGAAGCCTTGGCTCAGCATCTCCTCGGTCATGACGCAGACCCGACGAGCAGCTTCAATCCGTCCCTGGGGCAGTAGGGCGAGGTGCGATACTTTCGCTGCAGTAAAGAGCATGGCCGAGCCGTTCGGGCAGGCAGCCACGCAGGCCCCGCAACCGATGCATTCTGCAGCATCCATTGCCGCATCCGCGTCGTGCTTGGGGATGAGGATCGCGTTGCCGTCAGGCATGCCGCCGGTGTGGACCGAGATGTAGCCGCCTGCCTGGATAATCCTGTCAAACGCGCCCCGGTCCACAATGAGGTCCTTGATCACCGGGAATGCGCGGGCGCGGAAAGGCTCGATGTAGATGGTGTCGCCGTCTTTGAAGTGGCGCATGTGGAGCTGGCAGACTGTGGTTTTTTTTCGAGGTCCGTGCGGCACGCCGTTCACGACCTGGCCGCACATGCCGCAGATGCCTTCACGGCAGTCGCTGTCAAAGGCTATGGGTTCTTCGCCTGTTTTAAGCAGGCTCTCGTTCACGACGTCGAGCATCTCGAGGAATGACATGTCCTGCGTGACGTCCGTTGTCTCGTATCGGACGAGACGCCCTCTATCTGTGGGCCCTTTCTGTCTCCAGACGTATAACGTGAGATTCATCAATCAGCCTCGCACGATATATAAAGGTTGCAAGCCTACTTGTAACTTCTTACAGCCAAGTGCGCATACTCGAACGTGAGCGGTTCCTTGTGCAGTTCGGGTTCCCGATCCGCGCCCTTGTACTCCCATGCCGAGACATAGCTGAAGTTCCTGTCGTCTCGGACGGCTTCGCCGTCGGGCGTCTGGTGCTCGACGCGGAAGTGCGCTCCGCAAGATTCGTCACGCCGCAAGGCGTCCCTTGTCAGGAGCTCGGCGAACTCGAGGAAGTCCGCCACGCGG
>JBLMWN010000126.1:0-3631 GCA_050257255.1 Betaproteobacteria bacterium
TGGGGTTGATCCGCTGTTTGGACATGAGGTTCTCTTCGAGCGGACACTCGAGCGCCTCGTAGTGCTCGGGGAACGGCCCGTCGGCAAGACCCGGCCCGAAGATGGAGCCCACGCCGTCGGGTTTCATGATGAAGGGGTACTTGCCGCCTTCCGCGGCCATGGGCGGCGCCGGACCGTCGGGCACGTCTCCTTCCCAGACTCCGGGCTTCTTCGTGTTCGGATCGAGTTTGGTCGCGTTCCATGCGATGACCGGCCGTTTCGGGTCCCACGGCTTGCCGTGGAGATCGACGGACGCGCGATTATAGATGATCCTCCGGTTCACCGGCCAGCACCATGCCCACTCGGGGAAGAGGCCGAGGCCATTGATGTCTTTCTTTCCTCGCCTCGCCATCATGTTGATGACCTTACCCTCTTTTTGGGTGTAGCTCTGGGTATAGAGCCAGTTACCCGCAGAGGTGCTGCCGTCGTCCTGAAGGTGGCCAAAGGTTGCGCACAGCTGTCCCTTCTTGCCGAGGAGCTTCGGCGGTGTCGCCTTTTTGTCGTACACGTCCGTAATATAGTAGCCGTTGACCTCCTTGGCCACCTCGTCAATGTCGACCTTCTTTACTTTACCGTCGGCGTCTTTCTCGCCGTAATTCCACGTCAGGTTCACCACCGGCGCGGGATACTTGCCACCCTCCTTCTGGTAGAGCTGTTTCACCTTGAAGTAGAGTTCGTTCATGATGTCCGAATCCGCCAGGCACTGCCCGATGGGCTCTATAGCGGCGGATCGCCACTGAGCAACGCGACCGGAATTCGTTATACTGCCTTCTTTCTCAACGGACGAAGCGCAGGGGAGAAGGAACACCTCGGTCTGGATGTCCTTCGTGTTCATGTCCGGCCCTTTCCAGAACGACCCCGTCTCGTTATCGAAGAGGTTCACGTTCACCAGCCACTTGAGCTTTGCAAGCGCTTTCCTCACCTTGTTCGCGTTCGCGCCGGAGCACGCAGGGTTTTGGCCCCAGGCGAAGAAGCCCTCGTACTGGCCCTTAAACATCCGGTCGAAGAGGTTGAGCCACGAGAGGTTCATGCCCTCGTCGAGCTTCGGGATCCAGGCGTAGCCGAAGTCATTGTCTTTCCTCGCACTCTGTCCATAGACGGCCTTGAGGTAGCTCGTGATGTACTTGCCCCGGTTGGACCACCAGTTCACGCTCTTCGGGTCCTTTGTCTTGGGCGTGAACTTCTCAATGTACGCCTTGAGGTCAACGAGAGACGCGGTCGGAGTCGGGAGGTAGCCGGGAAGAATGTGGAAGAGTAGCCCGTGGTCGGTTGAGCCCTGAACGTTAGATTCACCCCGGAGCGCGTTCACACCACCGCCGGACATGCCGACGTTCCCGAGCAGGAATTGGATAATGGCCATGGCCCTGATGTTTTGGGTCCCGATAGTGTGTTGGGTCCAACCCATGGCGTACATCTCGGTGCCGACCCTGTTCGGCTTGCCCGTGGAGCCGTAGATTTTGTACAGTTCCTCGAGCTTGTCCTTCGGCGTCCCGGATATCTCCGAGACCTTGTCGAGCGTGTACCGGGCGTACTGCTTCCTCAGGAGCTGTAACACGCAGAAGGGGTTCTGAAGCGTGTGGTCCTTCTTGGGGACGCCGTTCTCGTCGAGTTGGAACGACCACGTTTTTTTGTCGTACTTCCGCGTCTTCGGGTCATAGCCCGAGAAAAGGCCGTCGAGCTGCCACGGTCCTTTGAACTCAGGGTTCACAAGGAACGGGGCATTGGTGTAGTTGACGACATACTCTCTGAAGTAGAGGTTGTTGTCGAGGATGTACTTGATCATGCCGCCGAGAATGGCGATGTCCGTGCCCGACCGCATGGGCACGTAGAAGTCCGACTTTGCTGCAGTCCTTGTGAAGCGCGGATCCACGACGACGAGCTTTGCACCGCGCTCCTGCCTGGCTCGCATGATCCATTTCATCGAGATAGGATGGTTTTCAGCGGGGTTCGACCCCATGACGAGGATTACATCCGCATTCTTGATGTCACTCCACTGATTTGTCATTGCGCCGCGCCCGAACGACTCTGCCAGAGCCGCTACAGTCGGCGAGTGTCAGATGCGGGCCTGGTGCTCGATAGCTGCCACCCCCCAGGAACGAAGGAGCTTCTGGAGCATATAGCATTCTTCATTGTCCAGGGCCGCGCTGCCCACGTGGGCGATGCCGTCCGTCCTGTTCACAACGAAGTCCTTCTCGACCTCTTTCTCGGTGCCGTCTGGGAGTTTTTCCTTGACCTTAGTTTTGGCAGTGGCTTTGAAGGACCGGTCGCGTGAGTCCTTGATCTTCTTGGCGATCTCGTCCAGCGCCCAGCTCCATTCAACTTCCTTCCACTCAGTTGCGCCCGGCGACCGGTATTTCGGTTTCGTCAGGCGGACGGGATTGTGGATGATCTCATAGAGCGACGCGCCCTTGGAACACAGGGTCCCCTCGCTGACCGGGTGGTCGGGATCACCTTCGGTGTTGATGACCTTTCCGTCCTTTGTGTGGACGATGATGCCGCACCCCACAGAGCAGTACGGGCAGACTGTCGTGGTCTGCTTCGCGTCCTTGATCCTGAGGCCTTGGGCATAGGCCTTTGCGGGATCAAGGTTCACGCCGAGCGACCCGAGCAAAACCGTGCCCCCCGAGATCTTCATAAACTCGCGTCTCGATACCCCCATGTCGGTTCCTCCTTTTAATTAGAAATTTAACGATCTGAAAAAGACAGGCCTGCACTAGAGAAGAGGGCAGGGAACTGCCTCAAAAGAGATATGCAGAAATCAACTGGAATTGAGATAAGGATGTGCGCAATCCATGAGATTGGAAACCATTATATGATTACTTAATGGTTCCATTTAGTTAATATAGCAAAAAAATCCTACATTGTCGAGGAAGGTGCACTATTTTCTGCCTCCGGCAACGCTTATTAGTACTTTATAACGAACGCGGCAGGGCTCGCCGAAAAGGGGATAATGGTCGTCTCTTTTTTGACAACCAGTACGGCATCTGCTATCCTTCTTTCATCTGGAACTATTCAGTTTTTTTCATTTTCTTTCAAGCATAAAAACGTTATAATAACAAAATCATCAAGTAAGTCGGAGTTATGAAAGAGTCATGAAAGGAGGCATGCCACGTGCGCTATCGGTACATTGCCTACAAATATTCGCGGCGGGGGCGGCCTGATGCCGCATTCCAGAGTGTCTGGGATTCATTCGGCACCTGGCCTCTTCATTCCACGATCATCTGGCACCCACCCACGGATATCTACGAAACACCCGAAGAGATCATCGTCGTGATCGAGTTGGCGGGGGTGACCGAGGATGATATGACAGTAACGCTATTCAGCGACTTGCTGGTCGTTGAGGGGACGAGGGAACAGCCAGTACTGGCCGACATGAACGCCTGTCATCAATTGGGGATCAAGTACGGCGATTTCAGGTCCGAGATCGCATTGCATGCGCCTGTAGACCATGAGCAGGTAAAGGCGGAGTATAAGAACGGCCTGCTGAAAATCACGCTCCGTAAACGCTAGCACAGTGCCGCAAGGAAGTTACCTTGAAAATATACGACGTCTTGACGAAATTCTTGAAAAAACAGACCAGGAGCAAATCCAT
>JBLMWN010000127.1:0-9718 GCA_050257255.1 Betaproteobacteria bacterium
TGTGGTGATCCTTGATGAGATTAATAACGCTCTTCACCTCAACCTTGTGGACCTGCCCCAGGTCCTGAACCTGATCGACTCCAAGCCGGCGCTCATGCACCTGGTCCTCACGGGAAGGAGTGCCCATCCCGACATCATTGAGCGCGCGGACACGGTCACTGAAATGCGGGAGATCAAGCATGCGCACCGTCAGGGAATCGAGCCGCAGAAAGGAATTGATTTCTGACGTTCTCGCGGCCCCGCGAACTTGAAAAAACGACTAATCCGTGTACACTCGCATACATGAAAACCAAAAAGAACCTCATTATCGTTGGAGATCGTGTGCTCATCGATCCTGACGAAGGGATGGACAAAACACCTTCGGGCCTCTATCTGCCTCCCACGGTCAAGGAAAAGGAAAAGATCCTCGGCGGTCATGTCGTCAAAGTGGGGCCGGGTTATGCGATACCGGACACGACTCCGGCCGAGTCATGGCAATCGGGCAAAAAAGATGTGAAGTACGTCCCGCTCCAGGCAGCGGAAGGAGACTACGCCATCTTCCTCAAGGATTCGGCCATGGAGATCGAGTTCGAAGAAAAGAAGTACCTCATCGTTCCCCATTCGGCGATTTTGGCGCTCGTGCGGACGGAATTAGCAGAAGATAGTTAAAACAAAACGTTTTATTCGCCACTGAAGGCACGGAACACACGGAAGGAGCAACATATCATTATGGCACTTCGGTGAGTTTATCCGCGGCTGAAACATACTTGCTATTGTTCAGTATATTGACAAACGAACCTTCCTTGCTACAATCAAAATAAAGACTTGCTTGAAGTTCGGTTTATTCCGGTCACCAATATTATAAAGGAGATTGTCATGAAGGCCAACAAGATCAGGCTTTTCCTTGCAGTGGTTTCACTGTTTATTCTTATTCCGTTCACGGTACAAGCGGCAGACACAACCATCCTCCGCGCAACGCTTGCGAACGGCCTGCGCGTCGTGGTCGTGAAAAACATGCTCGCGCCGGTCGTCACTACGGAGGTGAATTATCTGGCCGGATCGAATGAAGCGCCGGAAGGATTCCCAGGCATGGCCCACGCTCAGGAGCACATGATGTTTCGCGGCAGCCCCGGCCTGTCCGCTGCCCAGCTTTCCAATATTATCGCCTTGATGGGAGGCGACTTCAACGCCGACACTCAGCAGACCGTGACCCAGTACTTTTTCACCGTTCCCAAAGAAAACCTCGATGTGGCCCTGAACGTGGAAGCCATGCGCATGCGGGGTGTGCTCGATTCACAGGAACTCTGGGAGCAAGAGCGGGGGGCGATCGAACAGGAGGTGGCGCAGGACCTTTCGAATCCCGACTATCTCTTGTCCATGCGTCTCCTCGCGCAGATGTTCACCGGAACGCCTTATGCCCATGACGCCCTGGGCACTCGTCCGTCGTTCCAGAAGACAACGGGCGCTATGCTCAAGCAGTATTATGACGCATGGTATGCGCCGAACAATGCAATTCTTGTTATCGTTGGAGACGTTGATCCTCACAAGACGCTGGCGAAAGTGAAAGAGCTTTTTGAACCGATAGAAAAGCGGCCGATACCGCCTCGTCCGGCGATCAACCTTCAGCCAATGCAAGCTTCCGCCATCGCGCTTGAAACGGACCAGCCCTATGGCCTCGCGGTCGTGGCCTATCGTCTGCCCGGTTTCGACAGCCCGGATTTCGCGGCAGGGCAGATCCTGGCAGACGTACTGGACAGCAAGAGGGGCGATCTCTATTCCCTGGTCCCCGAAGGGAAGGCGTTGTTTACAGGCTTCGACGCAGGCATCCTGCCGAAAGCAGGATACGGATACGCCGCGGCAGGATTTCCGCAGGGAGGAGACGGGAATGGTCTCGTGGGCATCATCAAGAACATCGTTGCCGGATACGTGAAAAACGGCGTGCCCGCTGACCTCGTGGAGGCGTCGAAGCGGCATGAAATTACCGACGCCGAGTTTCAGAAGAACTCGGTTGCAGGGCTTGCTGCCGCCTGGTCCCAGGCTCTTGCCGTCGAGGGCCGAACCTCTCCCGATGATGACATTGATGCGATCAGGAACGTGTCGGTTGAGGACGTGAACCGCGTGGCCAGGGAATACCTGAAGAACGCTACCGCGATCACGGCAGTGTTGACGCCGCGTCCTTCCGGGAAACCCGCGGCTTCAAAAGGCTTCGGCGGCACGGAGTCCTTTACCCCGACGGAGACCAAGCCCGTCGAACTTCCCGGGTGGGCAAAGAAGGCAGAGGCGGTTCCCGTCCTGCCGGTGTCGATGGTGAAGCCCGTCGTCGCGACGCTTTCCAACGGTATCCGCTTGATCGTCCAGCCGGAGAACATAAGCCCAACCGTCAGCGTCGTGGGCCAGGTGAAGAACAACGACGACCTCGAAGAACCCGCGGGAAGAGAAGGCGTCTCCGATGTGCTGGGCGGGCTGTTCTCCTACGGGACCACGTCCCTGGGCCGTCTTGCGTTCCAGAAAGCCCAGGATGATATCGGGGCCGACATTTCAGCGGGAACGAGCTTTTCGCTCAAGGTACTGTCAGACCGCTTCGAACGGGGCATGGAGCTCCTTGCAGACAATCTGCTGCATCCGGCGCTGCCTGAAACGGCATTCGCCGTTGTCCGGCAGGAAACGGCCGGCTCCCTCAGGGGCCAGCTCCAAAGCCCTGCCTATCTCTCGAAGCGTACGCTGCGTGAATCGCTCTATCCCAAGAACGATCCGGTGCTTCGCGACGCCACGCCCGAAACCATTGCAACACTCGCGCTGCAGGACGTCAAGTCCTATTACGCAAGGGCGTTTCGTCCCGACATGACGACGATCGTGGTCGTGGGCCAGGTGACGCCGGATCGGGCCCGGGCTGCGGTAGAAAAATATTTCGGCGGCTGGAAGGCATCTGGGGCGAAACCGGCCACGGACCTTCCGCCGGTGCCGCCCAATAAGCCGTCGACATCCCTGATCCCCGATGCGAGCAGAGTTCAGGCCGAGGTGACGCTTGCCGAGACGGTCGGCTTGACCCGCTTCCACCCCGACTACTATAAACTCCAGCTCGGCAACCATGTCCTGTCAGGCGCGTTCTACGCCACAAGGCTCTACCGCGACCTTCGTGAGAATGCGGGGCTGGTCTATACGGTGGAGTCATTCATCGAGGCTGGAAAGACCCGTTCGCTCTTCGGCGTTTTCTACGCCTGCGATCCTCCCAACGTTTCAAAGGCCCGGGCCATGGTGGAACGGGACCTCCGTGAGATGCAGACGACCCCCATTACGCAAGATGAACTGCGGCGGGCCAAGACACTCCTCGTCAGGCAGGTTCCGCTCTCCGAAGCGAGTATGGATAGCATCGCCGGGGCGCTGCTCTCCCGTTCACTGGAAGATCTGCCCCTCGACGAGTCTATCCACGCCGCACGGCGGTACCTGGAGACCACGGCCGAACAGGTGCGCGAAGCTTTTGCGAAATGGATACGTCCGTCAGACTTTGTCCAGGTCACGGTCGGCCCGAACCCGGAATAAACGGCGCGATCTCGCTCTCCGGACGAGTTCGTTCAGGCGCGGAACAAAGGTATGAACCATGCGTGTCCAGCGAACGGGCGCCTCTTCCCAAAGCATGCCAGCCGTGCTAAAATTAAATAAGAGAGATATGAGAAAGGGAGCTGTGAGGCACAGCGTGGCCTTGTGATGTGCTTGAAAAGCGGATAAATTCTCTCTACATTACGAACAGTGGCAGGAAACGGGAACGGCTTGGCAATGAAAAAAAATCTTGCTCATAAGATACTGGAATCCCATCTCGTTGAGGGCGATCTGGTCCCCGGTAAGGAGATCGGCCTCAGGATCGACCACACTCTTTTGCAGGACGCGACAGGGACGCTCGCTATGCTCGAATTCGAGGCCCTGGGCATCGACGGGGTGAAGGCCGAACTTGCGGCACAGTATGTGGACCACAACCTTCTCCAGACCGATAATAAAAATGCCGACGACCACAAATTCCTCCAGACCGCCGCAGCGAGATACGGCATTCATTTCAGCAAACCGGGCAATGGCGTGTCACACCAGGTGCACATGGAGCGATTCGGCGTTCCTGGCAAGACGCTCCTGGGCGCCGACAGCCATACGCCCGGAGCAGCCGGGGTCTCGATGCTCGGCATGGGTGCGGGCGGACTCGATGTTGCTTTGGCGATGGCGGGTTTTCCCTATCATCTCCCATGCCCCAAGGTGCTTGGCGTGAAGCTCACGGGCAAGCTCCCTGACTGGGTGAGCGCAAAGGACGTGATCCTCGAGATGCTTCGGCGCTACGACGTCAAAGGCTGTGTCGGCAAGATCATCGAGTACTACGGTCCCGGGGTCAAGGCCCTGTCCGCGACTGACCGCGAGACCATCGGCAACATGGGCACCGAGACCGGCGCAACGACATCGATTTTCCCTTCCGATGAGCGGACGCGTGAGTACCTGATCGCCCAGGGACGCGGTGATGTCTGGGCCCCGCTTTCGGCAGACGAGGGAGCGGAATACGACGAATATGCAGAGATCGACCTTTCGAAGCTCGAGCCGTTGATCGCAAAACCGTCGTCGCCGGGGAACGTGGTCCCAGTGCGCGAGATTGCCGGCCTCAAAGTGGACCAGGCCATCGTAGGCAGCAGCGTGAACTCTTCATTTCGCGACCTGATGATCGCCGCTAAAATGCTCGAAGGCAGGCGTGTGCATTCCGATACGTCGTTTCACGTGAATCCCGGAAGCCGCCAGGTGCTCGAGAACGTGTACCGGGCAGGCGGGTTGCTTGCCTTCCTGACCTCGGGCGCGCGCGTACATGAGCCCGGATGCCAGGGATGCATCGGTATGGGCCAGGCGCCGGGTACCGGCGAAGTGAGCCTCAGGACGTTCCCGCGGAATTTCCCGGGCAGGTCCGGCACCAAGGACGACAAGGTCTATCTCTGCTCGCCGGAGACCGCGACCGCTGCCGCGTTAAAAGGCGTCATCACCGACCCCCGCGATCTGGCAAAGGAGATGGAGTATCCCGAGATCGAGGACCCGAAACAGTACCTGATCGACGAAAAGTCCATCGTCTTTCCTTCCGAAGAACTGAAAAAGACCACGATAATCCGCGGTCCGAACATCAAAGCTTTGCCGGACCTTACGCCCCTGCCGGATACGCTTAGGGCCGAGGTGGTGCTGAAGGTCGGGGACAACATCTCGACAGACACGATCATGCCCGCAGGGAACCGGGTCCTGCCCTTCCGTTCCAACATCGAGGCGATCAGCGAATTCGTGTTTTCCCAGGTCGATCCCGATTTCGCAAAGGAGTGCAAGGTTCGCGGCATGGTCATCGTCGTGGGAGGCGAGAATTACGGCCAGGGATCGAGCCGCGAGCATGCGGCGCTTGCTCCACGCTATCTCGGCGTGCGTGCCAAGATCGTGAAGAGCTTTGCACGGATACACAAGTCCAATCTCTGCAACTTCGGCGTCATTCCGCTCACCTTCAAGGACCCAAAAGACCACGATATCGTGAACTCAGGTATGAAGGTGACGTTTCCGGATGTCAGGACGCGGATCAAACGGGGAGACCGTGAGATCCCGGTAGAAGTCGACGGCAGGACCATCATGACGGTCCTGGATGTTTCGGACCGCCAGCGCAAGCATCTTGTCGCCGGCGGGACGCTGAACTTCGTGAAAGAGCAGCTTTTGGTGAAGGCGTAAACTGATTCTACACTGAATAAAGAGAGAAGGTCAGTCATATGGCGGTTCCTACTGAAATAAAAGAGCCCCAAGGAGAGGCCAAGATGGCAGGGTCCGTTATGGTAAAGAACGTCGGCCTTCGCGGCGTAACCGTGGCGGATACAAGGATCTCCGACGTTGACGGGACAAACGGCATTCTCATTTACCGCGGTTACCGGATCGAGGAACTCGCCACCCATTCGACGTTCGAGGAAACGGCGTACCTGCTGCTGCATGATGCGCTGCCGACGGAGCGGCAGCTCGAGGATTTTAAGAGCAGGCTTATCGAGGCGAGGTACGTTCCATCGTTCCTATTCGACGGTCTTAAGAAGCTGCCCGTCCAGTCCCAGCCCATGGATGTGTTGCAGGCATCAATCCCGCTTCTAGCACTGGCCGATTCTGATCTGCAAACGGAAACGAGAGAAGCGAATATCGAAAAGGCGATCGGACTCATCGCACGTGTTCCCCTGATCGTTGCCGGTTGGGACCGGATCCGGAAAGGTCATGAACCTATGCGGGCGGACGACGAACTGTCGCACGCGGCAAATTTCCTCTGGCACCTGACGGGGACTCATCCTGACGCGGAGATCGCCCACGACCTCGATACGGCGCTGATTCTCCACGCAGACCATTCATTCAATGCGTCCACCTTTGCATGCCGCGAGGTTGCCTCAACGCGCGCACACATGTATGCGGGCGTTGCCGCAGGCGTGGGCGCCCTTTCGGGCAGCCTCCACGGCGGGGCAAACGTGCAGGTCATGAAAATGCTGATGGCGCTTCGGAACGAGAAGGACGTCGCCGGATGGGTAAAGAAGCAGCTCGACAGCGGACAGAAGATCATGGGCATGGGACACGCAGTGTACAAGACGCTCGATCCACGCGCTCGGTTCCTAAAAGAGATGTGCTTTAGACTTGGACAGAAGCTTGGTGAGCCGCACTGGTGCAGGCTGTCGGCCCAGATAGAGGAAGCAGCCGTTGCCGAATTCGAGAAGCGGGGCAAGACCACGATCAAGCCGAACGTCGATTTTTACAGCGCCCCGGTCTATCATATGATGGGCATCCCGCACGACCTCATGACCCCCGTCTTCGCCGTTGCCAGGATCGCGGGCTGGACCGCGCACATCATCGAGGAGAAGTTCGGGGACGCGCAGGAAAAGCCGGCGCTCTACCGTCCGTCGTCGGAGTATACCGGCCATTACTGCGGCAAGACGGGGTGCACCTACGAACCGATCTGGCAGCGGAAGTAACTATTTTGGAATGCGGAATAAAAAAGCGGTACAGGCAAATCCTTGGGTTCCCCAAAGGATAACAACAGACTTGAATGAACCGAGGACACGCATGGCAATAAAAAAGGCAGGTGTGCAAAGAGGCCCGATAAAAAAAGGAGCAGTCCGCCCCAAATCGAAACAGACAGCGTCCTCGCGGAAAGGGGTGAAAACAATGAAAGTGCAACCGATAAAATCCTTCAAACGAAGGGCACGAAAGATACAATCCATCAATCCCTATACGGAACAAGTAATGCAGGAGTTCGATCTCATGGAACGGGACGAGGTTGATCGCCAGGTCCAGATATCGCGGAAGGTGTTTTCGAACTGGCGGGAGATGCCGGTAACGGAGCGCTCACAATACATCAAAAAACTCGCGGAAGTGCTGAGATCGGGAAAACGGACCTATGCGGAACTCATAACCAAGGAAATGGGCAAGCCGATCAAGGAGTCGCTTGCGGAAATTGAAAAGTGCGCGTGGCTCTCGGATTACTATGCCGAAAATGCCGATCGGTTCCTGAGGCCCGAGGAGATCAAGACCGAAGCAAAGAAGAGCTACATTGTATTCCAACCTCTGGGAGTCGTCCTTGCGATCATGCCCTGGAACTTTCCGTTCTGGCAGGCCTTACGGTTCGGCATCCCGGCAATTGCGGCCGGGAACGTCGTGGTCCTCAAACACGCGTCCAACGTGCCCATGACGGCCCTCGCCATTGAAGAGGCGTTCCGGAAAGCGGGCTTCCCGGACAACGTGTTCAAAACTCTGCTCATCGACTCGGCGGAGGCACTCCGGCTTATCGATGAGGACCGGGTAGATGCGGTCTCGCTTACCGGGAGCAATAAGGCCGGGGAAGAGGTCGGCGAACATGCGGGCAAGAGGATCAAGAAACTCGTTCTCGAACTGGGCGGTTCTGATGCGTTCATCGTCCTCGACGACGCGGACGTCGAAAAGGCCGGCAGGATTGCCGCCAACGCCAGGATGATCAACACCGGCCAGAGCTGTATCGCAGCCAAGCGATTCATCGTCATGGAGAGCGTGGCAGAGGAGTTCAAGAGGCACTTCACCGCGCGGCTCAATGAACTGAAGATCGGCGATCCCATGGACGAGACCACTGATATTGGCCCGGTCGCCAAGCGGGATATCCTTGACTCCCTGAACGATCAGCTGAGGGACGCCGTGAACAAGGGGGCGGAGGTCGTGCAGATGCCCCAGCCCCTCAAAAAAGGACTGTTCTTCCCGCCCTGCGCGGTCTATAATCCGAAACCGGACATGAAGGTCCTGCATGAAGAGGTCTTTGGCCCTATCGCTCCGGTGGTCACTGTGAAGGACGAAAACGAGGCGATCCGGGTCGCGAACGACACGGAGTACTGTCTCGGCGCAGCGGTCTGGAGCAGGAACACGGACCGTGCGGAACGGGTTGCTGCCCGGATCGAAGCGGGAGCTGTAGCCATCAATGACATGGTCAAATCCGACCCGCGGCTGCCCTTCGGCGGCTGCAAAAAGTCCGGGATCGGCAGGGAACTGTCGTACTTCGGACTGAGAGAGTTCGTGAATATCAAGACCGTGGTGGTGAGGGAATAAGAGGAGAAGGGATAACCACGGAGGTTCGGAGTCACGGAGGAAAAGAGCGGCGACAAGTTTGAAACGTGTGAAGATGAAGGAAAGCCCCAATGTATTCAAGTCTGAAATTTCGTCTTCCCCGCCGCAACATTTCTTTATTCCTCGGTGTCTCCGTGCTGCTGTGGTAAATTTTTGTCCAGGAGATATGCGTGAAGGCGTCCGACCTGTTCGTGAGACAGCTAGAAGAAGAAGGCGTTGAATACATCTTCGGTCTTCCCGGCGAAGAGAATCTCGACTTTCTTGAGTCGCTGCGCACATCGAAGATCAGGCTCATCACAACGCGGCACGAGCAGACGGCGGCGTTCATGGCGGCAACCTACGGCCGGCTTACGGGCAAGGCCGGCGTGTGCTTTTCGACGCTGGGGCCGGGCGCGACGAATCTGGTGACGGGCGTGGCACACGCGCAGCTCATCGGCGCGCCGCTCGTGTCCATCTCAGGCCAGAAAGCGATCAGATCGAACTGGCAGGCCCGGTTTCAGCTCATTGACGTGGTGAGCCTGATGCGGCCGATCACCAAGCAGTCCATCTCCATCATCGACCCGAGCACTATTCCGACGATCCTCAGGAACGCCTTCAAGACGGCGCAAGCGGAACGACCGGGCGCAGTGCATGTGGAACTGCCCGAGGATGTCGCGGCCAGCTGGACCGATGCACAGGTGCAAAAGCGTGGGCTCGTGCGAAGGCCGGCGCCCGACCCTAAGGCGCTCATGCGCGCCGCGGAGCTGATCAACCGATCGAAAAATCCGCTTATCATCTTGTCGTCGGGCGCGAACCGCAACCTGATCGCGCGCCAGCTGGCGCAGTTCATCGAAAAGACAGGGATCTACGCCGTGCACACTCAGATGGGCAAGGGAGTGCTGAGCGATGCATCGGATCACAGCCTCTTTGCAACAGGCATCCACAAGCGCGATTACGTCAACTGCGGAATCGACCGGGCCGATGTGATCATCACCATCGGCTATAACATCGTCGAGTATCCGCCTTACGTCTGGAACTGCAACCTCGACAAGAAAATCATCAACATCGATTTTACCGAGGCGGAGGTTGATCAATACTATGACCCGGACATCGAGGTCATCGGCGATATTTCCTGCTCGCTCCGGCAGCTCGGGGAGCTGAT
>JBLMWN010000128.1:0-10094 GCA_050257255.1 Betaproteobacteria bacterium
CTCCATCTATCTCTTTCCCTTGACGGGCGCGCTCCTCTCTGTAGGGATCCTCAGGGAGGTACAGGCGTGATCCTCTCACCTGTCAGTATCATATTTTCATCATTCGCGGTTTTGCTGCTTCTTCTGGTGCTGACTCCGATCTTGCGCCTGAACCAGCGGCTCCTTATCACTGTCGGTTTTTCCTTTACCACCGTTGCATCACTGCTTGCGGCCACAGCCGGCGGCTGGGCGGTTGCAAGCACTGCCACCTTTCAGATGATCCTGCCGGTTGGACTGCCCGACCTCCCGTTCCATCTTCGCATTGATCTCCTGTCCGGCTTTTTCCTCGTCGTCGTAGGTCTGTTGGCTTTTTTCGTATCAATCTATTCCCTTGGATACGTCAAAGGGTTTTTAGGCAATAGGCCGGTGACCAGCCTCGTCGTGTTTTATACGCTCTTTCTTGCGGGAATGCTGCTCGTCGTCCTGGCCGATGACGCCCTGTTTTTCCTCATCGCCTGGGAGATGATGGCGGCGTCTTCATACTTCCTCGTGCTCTTCGAGGACGAACGCATCCAGAACAGGAGAGCTGCCTTCTTGTACCTCGTCGTGGCACACGTCGGCGCAATTGCGATTCTGCTGTCCTTCGGAGTCATGGCTGGTCTCGCGACGGGGTTTTCCGGGTTCCAGGCGTACACTTTTGATGCCATGCGCGAGACGGAACTGCCTGCAGGGTTGGCGACGCTGGCCTTTCTGCTTGCATTCTTTGGTTTTGCCGCAAAGGCCGGGGTGATCCCGCTCCACGTCTGGCTTCCAGAGGCACATCCTGTTGCGCCCTCGAACGTGTCCGCCCTCATGAGCGGAGCAATGCTCAAGACCGCCATCTACGGCATCGTCCGTGTTGTCTTCGATCTCATCGGCGATTTCCCCTGGTGGTGGGGCGCCCTCGTGCTCGTCTTCGGTCTCGTTTCCGCGGTCATGGGGGTTCTCTATGCGTTAATGCAGCATGATCTGAAAAGGCTCCTCGCCTATCACTCGGTGGAAAATATCGGGATCATCCTGATCGGCATCGGTCTTGCCATGATCTTCACCTCCTTTAATATGTCCCTCTTGGCCGCCCTGGCGCTCATCGCCGGCTTGTATCACACGTTGAATCATGCAATGTTCAAGGGACTCCTCTTCATGGGCGCAGGCTCTGTTCTTCACGCAACCCATGAGCGAAACATGGAAGAGATGGGCGGGCTCATCCGCTTCATGCCGTGGACGTCCGTCCTGTTTCTGATTGGTTGCATCTCCATTTCGGCACTGCCGCCCTTTAACGGGTTCGTGTCCGAGTGGCTCACGTATCAGGCATTTTTGCTTTCTCCCGCGCTTCCGAGCCCTCTTTTGAACCTGCTCATTCCGCTGGGTGCAGCGCTTCTGGCGCTCACGGGCGCACTTGCCGCCGCCTGCTTCGTAAAGGCCTTCGGCGTGACGTTTCTCGGCCACCGCAGAGGACACCACCAGCACCCCGTGCACGAAGCGGATTGGTTCATGCGTATCGGCATGCTGCTGGCTGCGCTCGTCTGCCTCGGCCTCGGCGTCCTGCCCACGCTCGTGATCAAGTGGATGGACCCTCTTGCCGAGTCCCTCGTCGGCGGCACCATCGGCCAGTCAGCGTCGGGTCTGGGCTGGCTGTGGCTCACGCCCATCGCTGCCGAACGGGCGTCCTATGCTGCTCCGATCACGTTTATCGGGATCCTTTCCGTCGTGATCATCACCTACCTAATGCTGCATTCAAAACCAGGGGCTATTCATCGAGCGCCGCTCTGGGACTGCGGGTTCGAAAAAGTTACGAACCGGATGCAGTACACGGCAACCTCCTTTGCCATGCCGCTCCGGAGAATATTCGGCTTCGTGTTCAGCATCAAGGAACATGTGCGCCAGCTTCCGCCGGTCCAGCACCCGGCGTTTCCGGAGCGCCTCTATTACCATCTCCGCGTGCGTGACCGTTTCTGGATGTGGATCTATCAGCCGGTTGTGGACGCGAGTTTCTGGCTTTCGCGCAGGATCGGGAGGATGCAACAGGGCCGCATTCAAGTGTATCTTATTTATTCGTTCGTCACGATATTGGTACTGCTGATGTTTTCATAATAACGGAAAAGAAAAAATATTCTGCGGGTAGTTAGCCACGGCAGTCGTTTTTATCGTGTGTACAGGAGTCATTATTGAAAAGTCAGCAACGTTGTCATTGCGGGCAAAACCCCGAATCCTGGGACTTCCAATGCGCTGGATTCCTGCTTTCGCAGAAATGACGAACATTAGGATTTCCAAATATATATGAACGTCCATCCTTTCCTCATAGAGATTCTCCAGATTGCGATCCTCCCGCTTATGGCGCCGTTATTCGCCGGGTGGGTGAAGATGGTGAAGTGCTGGTTCCAGGGGCGCACTTCGCCGAGCCTGCTCCAGCCGTACCGTGACATCCAAAAACTTTTTGCCAAGGATGTGACGCTTGCGGAGAATGCCTCATGGATTTTCCGATTTACACCATATCTCGTCTTCGGCGTTTCCATTATGGCAGGCGGTATCGTGCCAATCGTATCGACGGAACTGCCGCTGTCGGCCACGGCGGACGTCATAGCCCTGGTAGCGCTTTTCGCCATAGCGCGGTTCTTTACGGCCCTGGCCGGCATGGACATCGGCACGGCCTTCGGCGGCATGGGAGCGAGCAGGGAGATGACCATTGCTTCCCTTGCCGAGCCGGCCATGCTTATGGCGGTGTTCGCGGTTTCCCTCGTGGCCAAATCGACCTCTCTGTCGGTAATGGCCCATGTCATATACCAGGGTCATTCGCTGCTTCGCCCGTCCCTGGTGTTCGCTTTCCTCGCATTCATCCTTATCGCTCTAGCCGAGACGGGAAGGGTGCCGGTGGACAACCCGGCAACGCATCTCGAACTCACGATGATCCATGAAGCGATGATTCTGGAGTACTCCGGAAGACACCTGGCCCTGATCGAGTGGGCGAGCATGATGAAACTGTTCCTCTTTACCACGCTTGGGATCGCGTCTTTTTTCCCGTGGGGGATTGCGCAGAGTGAAGATCTGATCGATATTGCCGCTGCTATTCCGTTCCTGTTGTTCAAGCTGGGAATCGTCGGGATTGGACTGGTCATGATCGAGACAGGTCTGGCAAAGATGCGGATTTTCCGGGTCACCGAATTTCTGGGCAGCGCGTTTCTGTTTGCGACAATCGGCATGATGTCGTACTTCATGCTCGAATAAAAATCTAAGCGCCAAATGACAGCGACGAAAACGTTTGGAATTAGATTGTTGGAACTAATTTTGTATTTGTAATTTAGCTTGAGTTATTTATAGGGGAATTTGATGAACCCTCACCTTGCATCTCAATTAAACAGTCTTCTGGCAGCCCTGATCCTTCTCACGGCTTTTGCTCTGGTTGTCCAGAGGAGGATGTACGCGCTGCTTCACTTGTTCGCGTGGCAGGGGTTCCTGCTCGCGGTGAGTACGGCCATCGTGGGATACTTGGGGGGCGCCCATGACCTCTACATCTCGTCCATTCTGACGCTTACGATCAAGGTCGTCCTGCTTCCGTACATCCTGCACAAGCTGATCGTGAAGCTCAAGATCCACAAGGAAGTGGAGTCCGTTGTAAACATTCCAACCACCATGCTGATGGGGATCGTTCTCGTAATCTTCTCCTACCACCTGACGGCGCCCATCCGGGAGTTGTCGACGCTCGTTACCCGTTCCACGCTGGCGGTCGCGCTCTCGACGGTCATGCTTGGTTTTCTCATGATGATCACGCGCAAGCACGCGGTCACCCAGATCATCGGGTTCCTCGCCATGGAGAACGGGCTCCTGTTCGCTGCCACGAGCGCCACCTACGGCATGCCGCTCGTAGTGGAACTAGGCGTTGCTCTTGACCTTTTGATCGCGGCGTTTATCTTCGGCTTGTTCTTTTTCCATATCAGTACAACGTTCGACAGCCTTGACGTGGACCAGATGGCGAGACTGAAGGAAGAGGACTAATGCATAAGCAGGCATTTTTTAGTTTAAAGTTTTTAGTTGTCCGGTGAGGTTTTCATGGAACTTCTCGTACTCTTAGGCGTCCCACTTGTCGCGTCCCTCACGCTGGCGTTCGTAGGCGACAGGAAGGTCGCACCCGAGGTGAACATCCTGGGTTCTGCAGCCACCTTTGCAGCCAGCCTCCGGCTCGCGTTCAAGGTATACGAGCAAGGGCCGATTCTGACGGGCAACAACTTTTTCTTTGTCGATGCCTTCAGCGTTTATCTGGCCGTTCTCACCTCCCTGGTCTCCATGACCACCGCCATTTTCAGCAGGCGGTACATGCGGCGGGAACGCGAATACGGCACCATCGGCTCCCGCAGGATGCGTTTCTACCACGCCATGTTTCAGCTATTTATCTTCGCAATGCTGCTGTGTCTCCTGACGAACAACGTGGGTATCCTCTGGATCGCCATGGAGCTTGCCACCCTGTCCACGGTCCTTCTTGTTTCCCTCTATCGCACTCCCTCTGCGATCGAGGCGGCGTGGAAGTACTTTATCCTCTGCGGCGTGGGCATCGCCCTGGCGCTGTTCGGCACGGTGCTCCTGTATTTTGCGGCTGAAAAGGTGCTCGGAGAGGGCGGAGCGGCACTCCACTGGACGAACCTCTATCAGGTGAGCGATCAGCTCGAACCAACCATCCTCTCCCTCGCTTTTGTGTTCCTGATGGTGGGATACGGCACCAAGGTCGGCCTTGTTCCGGTTCACAACTGGCTGCCGGATGCGCACAGCGAGGGCCCCACACCCATCTCGGCGGTCCTTTCGGGACTCTTGCTCAACATCGCCTTATACGCGCTCGTGCGGTGCAAGGTGCTCGTGGATGGTTCGACGAACTCGCACCATTCGGGCTACATTATGATGGGCTTCGGGATCATTTCGATCATCGTGGCTTCGTTCTCTCTGTTACGGCAGAAAGACATCAAGCGCATGTTCGCGTACTCATCCATCGAGCACATGGGCATTGCAACCTTTGCCTTCGGTCTGGGCGGGCCGGTCGCCACGTTCGGCGCCCTTTTGCATATGCTGGTGCACAGCCTGACGAAATCATCTATCTTCTTCACGGTGGGTCATGCGTCCCAGATGCACCACACCCAACAGATGGACAAAATCAAGGGACTCATTCGCGGCAATCCTCTCGTGGGGTGGGGTATGGCCCTCGGCGTCATGGCAATCGTGGGCTTGCCGCCCTTCGGGGTTTTCACGAGTGAGTTCCTGATCCTGACGGCGACGATCAAAGACGCTCCGCTCATGGCCCCATTGCTCCTGCTTGGCCTGGGTGTGGCGTTTGCGGCTCTTTTCAGGAAAGTGCAGCCCATGGTGAGCGGCGAGGTCCCCGACTATCAAAGGCCCCTGAAAGCGGCCCATGTCCCGGTCGTTCTGCATATGCTTGTGGTGCTTGTGCTCGGTATCTATATGCCGAAATTCCTGTCAGGCTGGTTTCAGACTGCAGTGGGAATATTGAAATGATCAGACTCAAGAATATCATCATGAACGTTTTTGGCGCCGACGTGCGGGAGGACGACACTCTTGCCCCGTCCACGGTCATGTCCGTGGTTATCGCCCGCAGCCGGTTCGCTGAAGCGGCGCAGACGCTTAAGCGCGAGTACGCGCTCCTTGCCGCGGAATGGGCCGCGGATGAAACGCTCTTCGGCAGGGGGTTCGGCATTTATGCGTGCTATCGCCGTGAACAGGAGTATTTGGTCATCAAGACCGAAGCTCCCGCTGATGATCCGACATTTCCCAGTCTGACGAAAACATACGCCGCGGCGTACCGGTTCGAACGGCAGATGAAGAGCCTCATGGGAGTTACCGCGGCGGGGCTTCCTGATCAGCGTCCGTGGATCAAACACGAGGACTGGCCGGAGGGGGCCTTTCCGCTCAGAAAATCCTTCGACGCATCCACGCGCCTGCTAAGGACAGACGGCGAATACAAATGGGTTCGCGCGGAAGGTGAGGGTGTTTACGAGATCCCGGTCGGACCCGTGCATGCGGGCATTATCGAACCCGGTCACTTCCGCTTTCAGGCAGTGGGCGAGGATATTATCAACCTGGAATCGAAACTGGGATACGTACACAAGGGGATTGAAAAGAAGTTTGAGTCTCTTTCGTGGAGCGGGGCTTCACGGCTTGCGGGACGCGTTTCCGGAGACACGACTGTTGCCCACAGCCTGGCGTACGCACAGGCAGTGGAGGCGATCTCCGGATGCATTGTCCCTGACCGGGCCATGTGGCTGCGCGCCTTGTTTCTTGAACGGGAGCGGATCGCCAACCACCTCGGGGACCTTGGAGCCATCTGTAATGATGTGGCTTTCGCGATCCTTCTGTATCATTTCCACCGATTGAAAGAAATCCTCTTGCGCACAAACCTCAGGCTTTTCGGCCATCGCTTTATGATGGACCGGAT
This sequence comes from Betaproteobacteria bacterium, assembly GCA_050257255.1. GTDB lineage: Bacteria > Nitrospirota > UBA9217 > UBA9217 > UBA9217 > JAJYKN01. The sequence goes on from JBLMWN010000128.1 coordinate 6,449, forward strand.
CGTCCCGGGAGGTGTGACAGTCGACATCGATGCAGAGGGCATTGCAGCGATACGAAACGAGTTGACTGGCCTGGCAAAGGAGTTCGAACGTCTTGTTGTTATCTACGATGAAAACTCATCCGTTGAAGATCGGGTACGTGAAACGGGCATTCTCCGGTCCAAGAAGGCCCGGGACCTGGGTGTCGTGGGGTTCGTCGCGCGAGCAAGCGGCCTTAACCTCGACTGCCGAATCCATCATCCCTTTCCTCCCTACGATCGGATCAAGGTCAGCATTCCCGTGCTCGTGACGGGCGATGTCCATGCCCGCGCCTGGGTCAGGGTAGAAGAGATCAGGGACTCGATGCGCATCATTCGCGAGATTTTGCAAACCCTTCCCGGAGGCGCGATCTCGAAGCCCATTGACCTTCCGCTCCCCGACCGGTCCGGTTTTGCAGCGGTCGAAGGGTGGCGCGGGGAAATCCTCTACTGGGTCCAGTCGGGCCCGAGGGGAGAGATCAACCGGTGCATGGTGAGAGACCCCTCGACTGTGACGTGGCTGGGGCTTGAGCAGTGCATCCACGGGAACATTGTTCCTGATTTCCCGGTGTGCAACAAAAGCTTCAATCAGTCGTATTCGGGGAATGACTTATAATTCCATGTAAAATTACAATGCTCAAAGCTCAAATCAGCATCAAGAACCAATAACCAAGTTTGGACGTTGATCTTTGCAGTTTAATTCGACATTTGGATTTTGAAATTTGAACTTTTCGGTGTTTCCATGATTCGCATCCTTAAACAGATAATCCGCACCGGCATCGCCACCGAGCCGCTCCCGCCTGTCACCGACCCGGAAATCGAGAAGATAAGCGTGAGGCTGGAAGCGATCATCAAGAGACGTTTCCAGGGAAGCCTCACGATCCGCCAAGTGGACGCAGGATCATGCAATGCCTGCGAACTCGAGATTCATGCCATGAACAATGTCTTCTATAACTGCGAACGTTTCGGCATTCACTTTACCGCGTCACCGCGTTTTGCGGACATGCTGCTGGTCACCGGGCCGGTCTCGCACAACATGGAGATCGCTCTCCGAAGGACTTACAACGCTACGCCGACGCCGAAGCTCGTGGTGGCCGTGGGAGACTGCGGATGCACGGGGGGGATCTTCGGTGAGAGCTACGCTTCTCTGGGTAGTATCGAAAAGGTCATTCCCGTGGACGCACGTATACCCGGGTGTCCGCCTACGCCCACGGCCCTGCTCCAGGGCATTCTCAAGGCTATCGGAGGATAAGCCTGTCATGTCGAGGCTCTTTCGCCGATAGCACTGACATATGCCGGACAGGTAGTGGATCAGAAACAGAGATCATAAGACTCATGGTATCCTGTAATATATCGTGGATGTGAGACCATGAAGCTCCGTCAAATAATGCTCCCTTTTCAGCAGCCCTGGTTTTTTCTCTGGTTCTCTTCTTTCTGTTGATCGGTCAGGTCGGTACCGGGAACGCCGCGCCGCGAGGAGAGAGGTGTTCGTCAATACATGGTAACATCCGCTCCGGAAGGAGCCGCGATGACTGCTCCAGGGAATGAAAGCTTAAAAGAAACGATGCCAATGCCAACCGTCAGGGTTTGATCAGTTTTCATTTCTCGTTAATCCATGAAATAATTGCAAAATATACGATACGAAGGAGGAAAAATTTTGCTATAATAAAAAAGATATATGTCGGAAGGTAATACCTTCATGGAGGGGGATGATCATGAACAAAGTCGTGGTGGTCTGTCTTTTGCTCTGTATCGTCGTACCGGCCGGTGCAATAGCGCAACAAGTAGGAGGCGGTGACCTGACGTTCACGCCTAACGGCGCCAAACCAGTGGTCTTCAGCCATCAGGTACACGTGACCGCGAAAGGCCTTAAGTGCTCGGGGTGCCATTATCATGTGTTCCAGATGACCAAAGGGTCATACAAAATGGAAATGAGCAAAATCACCAAAGGCGCTTTCTGCGGAAAATGCCACAATGGCCAAAAGTCTTTCGATGTTCAAGATAAGGCCAATTGCGCCAAGTGCCATAAATAATCAGCTCTGAATCGGTTTCGCCGGAGGAATGGTGCTACTGCGTAGATTGCCTCCCATGATTCAAAAAATTGCACTATCTTTCGTAATACTCTTCCTTTCCGGATGCCTGCAGCCGATAAAAACCCCGATTGATACTATTCGCTATGATTATTACCTGAACGACCCGAATACAAAGGAGCCGCGCATACTCTTTGTATATCTGCCCGGACGGGGCGATCCCATGACGGCCTTTCAGAAAGAAGGCCTCGTCAAGATGGTCAGGGAGCGGGTCTGCCTGCCGACGTGATCGTGGTAAACGCCCATATGGGCTACTATCTCAACGGAACTGTCTTTACCCGATTAAAGGAAGATGTCATCGAGCCGGCCAAGGCGAGAGGATACGATCAGATATGGCTCGTCGGCAATTCCCTGGGCGGTTATGGATCGATATCGTACGGCAATGTCCTGCGCATATCGGTCATAACTCCTGAAAGACTTCCCCTTGACCTGAGCCAGATTTTCCAGTACAGTTACATTGCATTGCCGGTGCGGGATACCTGGGCATGCGCCGTTGTAGTTGGCTTGGTGTCTCTCCCTATTCCATAACAGAGAGGTATTGCTCGTATGTCACGGTTCGGGGCTTTCTGGGGACTTGCAGGAGTCATCCTCTTGCTTGCCAGCGCAGTGTACCGCCTGACGCCGCTGGCAATCGACGCCTTTTCGTATCCCTGGCGTTGGTATCACTGGTTTGCTTTTATACTCATTGTTCTCTTCATGGCCTACGTCGAAGGGTTCCGCGCCTTTCAGCAGGCATTCTCACCCCGTGTCGCTGCGCGGGCACGGTATCTCCTGGACCATCCCAATATGCTCCATACGCTTCTCGCCCCCTTTTTTTGCATGGCTTACTTCCACGCACCCCGGCGGAGGCAGATTACATCCATCTCCGTGACCGCCGGCATCATCGTTCTGGTCATCCTGGTGCGCCTTCTGTCCCAGCCGTGGCGGGGGATCATCGACGGCGGTGTCGTGGTGGGCCTGGTATGGGGCCTCATTTCTCTGGTTGTTTTCGGATATCAGGCCTTGAGCACCGACCGGTTTCCCTATTCGCCCGAAGTTCCTGAAGAGCTATAATATAAAACAAGACTCGTTAGTCGGTTCCTCTCAAAACGACGAGGCATCGTCTTCGCCTTTTCCCGGCAAAGGAGATTCATGTGGAACTTGATGCAAAATTGATCCCCGGTAAACTCGTCGTGTTCCTCTTCGGCGAGACTAGTGTGAATCTCGAAGCATCCGATGTGGTAGAGATCAAGACCGTCAAGAGTGCCCCGAGCTACCCGGACGTCATCCCGAAACAAAAAGTCATCAAGGTTGAAAAGCATCAGGTCGACCGCGTTGAGGTTGGTTTCCTCGTCAAAGCATATTTGCCGGACGTCGTGGTCGTAGAAGCGTCGCTGGATATGGACGATATTCTGTCCGACACCACGTTGGAGTTCAAGCGCTCGCTCATCAACGAGTGCAGGAAAATCCTGGGAGAGTTCGGCTGCGACCCGCAGTTCGATGAAGAATACAGTGTATATTGCATATCAGGTTACAGCGGCGACCCGGAAGTGTACCTGTCC
>JBLMWN010000129.1:0-6136 GCA_050257255.1 Betaproteobacteria bacterium
CTTTCTGCCGCCGGGATCAGCCCATCTTGTCCGTGTGCACGGATGCTTCGTTTCCGAGGCGGAGATCAAACGTGTGGTGGAGTTCGTGAAGAAGCAGGCCAAGCCGAACTACGATCTCCTCGCCCAGCGGGCGAAAGAAGTGGTCGAGGCCCAGGTGGCGGAAGTCGAAGACAGCGAGCGGGACGAGCTGTATGCCCGCGCCGTCGAGCTGGTCCAGTTGAACGGACAGGCATCCACTTCGTTCCTGCAGCGCAGGCTTAGGGTGGGCTATAACCGCGCGGCCCGCATGATCGAGATGATGCAGGAGGACGGAATCGTCGGGCCCGCGGACGGGGCCAAGCCGAGGCAGGTGCTCGTGCGCAAGAACATGGACGGAACGGTGAGGAATCTCGATGATTGATACGCACGGCCATTCCCCTTTCTTCTTCTAACTCCCGGTCGGGTGGAGCAATACCGCACCCGACACAGAATAATATTCCTTCATCGCAGATTGGAGCATATACTATGCCCCTCTCTTCATCATGCCATCACGCCGCCTTTTTCTGCGTGTAAACCGGCACGAACACCTCGTCGCAAAATGCCTCGAACGAGGTCAGCGTGGTGTTTTCCCTTGTGCGTTTTTCGTACGCGATCCGGCCTTCGTTGAAGGCCCTGCTCATTTCGATATAGAGCCTGCTCATGTCGGGCGACAGTCCCATGGCGACCATGGCCTTCTCGGCTTCATCGTAAGGGAACATCACATAGGACAAACCGGGTATGTCTATCTTTTTCCCGATGATCTCCGCCGCCTCGATCATGCTGAGGTCGCGCTGGCCAAGGAGATACCGCACCGATGATCCGGTAAAGTCCTTTTTCACGAGGCGGTCCGCTGCGTAGGCCGCGACGTCCTTGGTTGCGATCATGGGGATCTTGAGATCACCCCGGATCGAATCGCCGTTGATGCCCTTCGACCTGATCAGGTCTATGCTCCAGAGCAGGTTCTCCATAAAGTAAGCCGGCCGCAGGTGAAGGACATTGAGCCCTTTGATCCTGTTCAGGCGCTCCTCCATGTTATGCAGACCCTTGACCGGGCCTGTTCCCTCGGACAGTTCCGCGCCAACGCTCGAGAGGTTCACGACATGCTTCACCTTCGCGATCTCCAGCGCGCGGGCGATGCTCTCGCCGATCCTGTCCGCATACTCCATGAACCTGTTCGCTTATCGGTTCATTGATCTGATTTTCTGTCTTCTCAGCATGTATCATTTATGGTATGATGGCGCGCATTGGAGGCGGTTATGATCAATAATGCTATTACAGGGAAAACAATCGTTCTTAGTGCCGTTGTACTCTTCTTCTTTCCGGCGTTCGTTGCAGTCCACCCGGCGTACGCACAGACCGTGCAGGACGTTGTCGCCGCCGTCGAGAACCATTACCGTGAAGTGACGGACCTGACGGCGAAAGTGACGCAGAAGAATTTTTTTAAGTCCGTTGGCAAGACCCAGAAGTTCGAGGGCACGCTGTGGATCAAGAAGCCGGGAAAGCTTCGGCTCGATTACACGAACGGACAGGTTATCCTCATCAACGGGAAGGCCGCGCTGTTCTATTCCAAGAAGAGCGAGCAGGTTATCAAGAAGGCCTTTACCAATTTCGAGCACATGAACATCCCCGTGGCGTTCCTGCTCGGCGCCGCGCATATCCGTGATGATTTTGACGTTCTCCAGCCCGATCCGAAATCGCCCCGCTCCCTTGAACTTCTGCCCAGGAAACCGGGAGCAGCCATGAAAAAGTTGAAGTTGCAGACCGATGATACGGGACGCATCATGGTCCTCACGATCTTCGACAAGTCGGGGAACACGACGGAGATCGTGTTTGCAGACGTGCAGGAAGGCATTGCAATCGACGACAAGCTTTTTGTTTTCAAAGCCCCCAAGGGGACGGAGATCATCGAGCAATAAACGCAGCAGACAGGAGACAGATTCAGGAGTCAGGAGCAATGGTAACGCAATCGTTCAACTCTGTCTTCTGGCTCTCGCTTTTGACTTTTTGAGAGGAGGTACTATGGCGGCAGAGAACTCATTTGACATCGTGTCGAAGATCAACATGTCCGAGGTGACGAACGCAGTCACCCAGGCCATGAAGGAGATCGGCCAGCGCTTCGATTTCAAGGGGAGCAAGTCGAACATCACGCAGGAGAAGGACGGGCTCGTGATCATCTCCGACGACGAGTACAAGCTCAAGAGCGTCATCGACATCCTGCAATCCAAACTTGTGAAACGCGGGGTGCCGATCAAGAACCTGTCCTACGGCAAGGTGGAAGCGGCCCTCGCGGGGACCGTGCGCCAGCGCCTGGCTCTGCAGCAGGGCATCCCCCAAGACAAAGCCAAGGAAATCGTGAAAACCATCAAAGATTCCAAGATCAAGGTGCAGGCTTCGATCCAGGCCGAACAGGTGCGCGTTTCCGGCAAGAGCAGGGACGATCTTCAGACCGTTATCCAGCTTTTGAAAGGGAAAGAGTTCGGCATAGACCTCCAGTTTGAAAATTACCGGAGCACCTAGCGGCGACCCGCCGGAAGCTAGTTTTTTGAAAGGACGAACTGGATAGAACCGAATTCATCACTACTGGTGATCGGGGAATCCTGAACTTATTTTTCACCCTCACTGAAAAAAATTTAACGGGCGACATCACGGAATCGCATGTGGCGCTCAGATCCATACGGACACGCCCCCCAATCTGCCTAACTGGTGAATTGACGTTGCATTTTTTGGTCAAACTGCTATAATCTGCCGATAATGCCAGATAGGGAGATTGCATGAGCCTCGTAGGCCGGCTGGAAGACCTTGCACTGCCCGATATCTTCCAGATTATCAGTCTGAGCAAAAAGACCGGCACCCTGATCGTGCGTAGTCGAAAAGGGACGGGCATGGTCGTTTTCAAAAACGGTCAGGTGATCCAGGCCGCCAGCGACAGCATCCGTGATTCTCTCGGCAATATCCTCGTGTCTCAGGGCATGCTTAACGAAGCGGCCCTTGCGCGGGCGCTGGCCCTTCAAAAACGGGAGGCCGACATGCCGCTCGGCATGATCCTGGTTGAGATGGGCGCCGTGTCCACGCAGACCCTCGAGACAGTCGTCCGCAAGCAGATTGAGGAGATCATCTATGACCTGCTCTCCTGGGAAGAGGGTTTCTTCAACTTCGAACTCGGCGATATTGCACCCAAGGACAAGATCGAGATCGACACCCAGGAGTTCCTCCTCAAGTCGGGCATCAACGCCGAATATCTGCTTATGGAGGGGACGCGAATCCTTGATGAGAGGCGCAAGGATGAGAAAGAACACGGGGCGCCCTCTCCACGCTCTGCTGCCCGGCCGTCGAACCCCCCCGCTTCCCATCACGTCAGTTACGAACCAGCCAAAGAAGAATTCCGCACCCGCATTGAGAAAGAAGAGCCCCGGCGTGAGATCACGGCGCTGAAATCCATGTTCGTTGAGCTCCGCTTCCCGACCGCCACGGCGGAAGTGACGCTCCTCATTCTCCGGTATGCGAGCGAGGTGGTGAACCGCGCCATCCTTTTCATGGTGAAAAAGGACGAGGTGCGCGGTCTGGGCCAATTCGGCATCGAGCTCAAAGGCCGGTCTGCGGACCAGGTCGTGAGGAATATCAAAATTCCCCTGAACAAACCCTCTTTATTTCTCTCCGTCGTCGATACTCGGCGCAGCTACTTGGGCCGTTTCGAACCGAACGAATGCAATACCTATCTGGCCACCGAACTCGGCGGTACGGTGCCCGGAACGGTTCTGGTCATACCTCTCATCGTGGATGGCAAGGTCGCTCTGATCGTGTACGGAGACAACCTTCCCGACGAGAAGCCCATCCGGGGCATGGACACGCTTGAGATCTTCATGAACCAGGCAGGCATGGCTCTGGAGAAGGCGCTGCTGGAAAAGCGTCTCGCCAAACTTCAGAAGGAGAGAAAATGAAGAACGTCCTTATCGTCGAAGATTCCAAGGCCATTCGTTCCATGATCCGCGTGGCACTCGAAGAGGCTGGAGGATTTTTCGTGGCCGAAGCCGGAAACGGTTTCGAGGCGCTCAAGACGCTCCCCACCAGGCGGTTCGATCTGATCATCACCGATATCAATATGCCCGACATTAACGGTCTTGAACTGATCGGCTATGTGAAGTCCAACCAGAACTATGAGAGCATTCCCCTCATCATCGTCAGCACCGAAAAGTCCGAGGCAGACAAAAAGCGGGGCATGGCGCTCGGGGCAGCCGGTTACGTAGTAAAGCCGTTCAAAAAGGAAGAGTTTGTAACCGTGGTCATGCAGGTGCTGGGAAGGGAATGAAAATTGCGGAATGCGGAATGAAAAACCCGAGAAGCACGGGAAGGTGTTTTGTGCAAAATCCGAAAGCAATGTGACAAGGTGCTATGGCAAAATCTGACCGGGCCATAAAAGAATTTCTCGCTGAAGCCGAGGATATCCTGGATGCGGCAAACCAGTCGCTGCTTGCGCTCGAGTCCGCGGAGGCTGAAGGCCGGAGCGATCCAGACCAGGTGAACGCTCTGTTCCGTGCCATCCATTCTTTCAAGGGACTCGCAGGCATGTTCGGGTTCAAGGAGCTGTCGGATCTTTTGCACAAGCTCGAGTTTCTCCTCGATGAACTTCGCCTCGGCAAGGTGGGTCTGAGCCGGAATGCGATCGATGTCCTCGGAGATACTGCGGCCCTGCTGGGAAGGCTGGTACAGCAGGCGGGCAAAAAACAGACCTTCGAAGATATTGCGGCTGCCCTGCACAGCATCGATGAACTCCTCAAGTCAAAACCGGCGGCTCCGACCGACCGGCCGCTGGCCGATCAGATCAGCCTGGACCGCGGCATTCTGCAGGTCCTGACCGAGTATGAAGAGCACCGTCTCCGCGAATGCGTTCGGGAGAGGAAAAGCCTCTTCATGCTCAAAGTGGAATTTGATCTCGCTCATTTTGAAACCGGAATCAAGGACCTCAATACAACGCTTAAAGAACACGGTGAGATCATCTGTACGCTCCCGACGGCCGGAGGGGGGGCCGGGATCGGTTTTTCGATCGTCATTGGTACGAATGAAGACCAGGAAGCACTTGGTTCGGCGATCAAGGTGCCGAATGTCAACATCGAAAAGATCGCTTACACCGAAAGCCGGAAGTCCGAGGAGCCGAAAGCGGAGCCTGGCGTGCTCAAGTCCGTGAGCAACACGGTCCGGGTCGATATTTATAAACTCGATAGCCTCATGAACATCGTGGGCGAGATGCACCTCATTAAAAACGTCGCCGGGCGCATCGCAAAGGAGCTCCGGACGATGCAGGGCTTCACGGGCCTCTCCGTCGATCTCCATAAGGCCCAACGCAGTCTTGAGCGGAAACTCAACGAGCTTCAGGAAGGCATCCTGGAGGTCAGGATGGTCCCCGTTGGCCAGATTTTTACGCGACTTTCCCAAGTCGTCAGGAAATATGCCAAAGAGGCGGGCAAAGAGATCGACCTCGAGCTGCGCGGCGACGAGACGGAACTCGACAAACTCATGATCGAAGACCTCGCTGATCCGCTTATGCACCTTATCCGAAACGCTATTGACCACGGCATCGAACCGCCGGACATCCGGAGACAGCTCGGCAAGCCTGAGCAGGGAAGCGTGAGGCTGACCGCATACCCCAAGGGCAACCATGTTGCCATCACCATCGAGGACGATGGGGCGGGTATTGACGCGGCCCAGATCATGGCCACAGCAGTGGAAAAAGGAATCCTGGAGCCGGACCACGGTCTCGATGCTGTCAACGACCGCAGGGAGATCCTCGATCTCATCTTTCTTCCCGGCTTTACGACCCGCGAGGCAGTGACCGAAATATCGGGCCGAGGAGTGGGCATGGATGTCGTGAAGCGGAACGTGTCCAAGCTCTCGGGCATGATCGATATCCAAACCGAGCCCGGAACAGGCACGACCTTTACCCTTACGCTTCCCATCACCCTCGCGATCATCAAGGCTCTGATCGTCGAATCGGGCGATCAAACCTTCGCTATACCGCTCAGCTCCGTGCTCGAAATTCAACAGGCAACCGAAGGACAAGTAGAAACCGTGGAGGGGCGCGAGGTAATGGCGGTGCGTGAAGAGACGATTCCCCTTATCCGCA
>JBLMWN010000130.1:0-11331 GCA_050257255.1 Betaproteobacteria bacterium
CGGTTTAGGAGGGACGTGGTAGAAGAAATGGTTGTCGTTGAGGGAAACGCGACCAGCGGCACTTGAACGGTAAACCTGATGCGACTGCTGATGAAGAATGGCTGAACAGGAGGTGCGGCAACGATGACTACATTGATGCTTAAGATTGTGCAATTGCCGCTGAGCGTGAGCCTGATCATCATCCTGGCGTTGAGCGCGGCCGTACCCTGGCTGGCGGTCCTTCTCGTTCGCCGCATCTGGCCCCATCCCGCCTTTAAGGAAAACAACGAGCTGGTCGGATTCACCTACTCCGTCTACGGACTGATATACGGCGTGCTGATGGCCTTCTCCATCGTCGTCGGCTGGGAGCGCTTTTCGGATACCGAACAGCTTGTCCTGCATGAGATGACGGTCCTGAGCCAGCTCTGGCGCGATTCCATCGTCGCCCGGCCCTTCATCCGCGACGATATCCAGAAGCATTTGCTCTCCTATGCTCAATCAGTGGTGGATGACGAATGGCCGACGATGGCCTCACAGGGCCAGGCGAACCCGAAGACCGAAAAGATCTATGAAGGCCTGTGGGGGATCACGTACCGCTTCGAGCCGAAGACAAAGATCCAGCAGGGTTATATGGACCACTTTCTCGGGCGGATGAACGAACTCAGCAACGCCCGCCGCCTGCGGATCCTGCACAGTCAGATGAAGGTCCATCGCGGCCTCTGGCTGGTGTTGCTTGTCGGTGCGGTGCCGACCATGGCGTATCCGCTTCTTTTTTCCAACAAGCATGCATGGGTCCAGATCATCATCATGGGATGTATCATGCTGATCGTCCTCTTATGTCTTCTACTGACACTCCACCTGGAATTTCCCTTCAGCGGCGTGCGCGGCATCCAGCCCGAGGCGTTCCGGGAATTTCTGGATGTCTTCCGTCAGCAGTCCGCGGTCCCGTGAGTGACGGCCCCCCATGTTCTGTTTCAACGGGGGGCTATTCAATAACGGCTTTCGGCATTATCGAGGGGAGTTCGTGATCCACTTGTCAGGTTTCTCATTCAACGAGGAGGACTCGAAAAAATGGCAAAAGCACTTCGATTCATCATTGTCCCGAAAGTCGCGCATCCCTGGTTCGAGGAGGTGAACAAGGGCGCGCGGGCGCAGGCCGAAATCCTGAGCCGCGAGCTTGGTGTCGAGATTACGGTCGACTATATGCCGCCATCAATTGCCGGCGTCGCCGAACAGAATGCGGTCCTGGAAAAGGCTGCCGTGGGCCGCCCGAGCGGAATCGCGGTAGATCCGGTCGACGCAGTAGACCATATGACGGCGATTCATCGCATCAGGGACCAGGGTATTCCGCTGGTCCTCTTCGACTCGCCGTCTCCGGATGCCGGCATCTCCAGCGTGGGCAACAACTTCGCTCAACAGGGGGTCATTGCGGCCGAGCGTCTCGCCAAACTGATCGGGTACGCCGGCAAGGTGGCTGTGATGCAGGGATATCCCACGGCGCCAAACCACAAGGAACGATACGAAGCCCAGCTGGCCGTACTGCGGAAGTATCCACGTATAACTGTCCTAGACGGCGGCATTGACAATGATGACATCGAGACTGCCCGCCGGCAGGCTTCGGCTGTTCTCGAATCGCATCCCGATCTCAGCGGTTACCTGTGCTGCGATGCTTCCGGTCCGATCGGCATCGCAGCCGCTGTCAAACAGACCGGAAAGGCCGGCAAAGTAAAAGTAGTCAGCATGGACGGGATCAAGCCCATACTCGACGCCATTAAAGAAGGCGTGATCGAGTCCTCCTCGGCAACCATTCCGAGAATGCAGGGCTCGATGGCTGTCCTGATGCTGTGGCAGGCATCGCTGGGCGTTCAGATGCCCCAGGCTGTTGATACAGGCATTGACGTGATTACGCAGGAGAACGTGGATAAATATCTGGCTGATGCGGTATGACGCGCTGCGTCAATAAAATCATCACGACGGACAGCACCACGCTCGCGCAGCAATCGCGTAGCGAGAAACCCGGGGCAAAAGGGGGTTGAAGAATGGTACGAAAGGTCTTGCTCGTCTGCGGCATCCTCTCTTCGCTGCTCTACGTCGCTATGAACGTCTTTGTAGCGATGCAGTGGGAGGGCTACAGCTCCGCCTCTCAAACGGTCAGCGAGCTGTCCGCGATCGGCGCTCCGACGAGACCACTCTGGCTCTTGCTTTGCTTCCCCTTCACCTTGCTTGCGATCGCCTTCGGATGGGGCGTCTGGACGTCGGCTCGTCGAAACCGTCCTCTGCGCGTCACGGGAGGCCTGATGCTCGCCTACGCAGCCCTCGGCTTCGTCTGGCCATTTGCGCCGATGCACCTCCGCGGGGCCGCGTTTACGCTGACCGATACCATGCACATCGTCCTGGGGGGCGTGACCGTTCTCCTCTTTCTGCTCGCGATGGGTTTCGGGGCAGCGGCATTCGGGAAGCGGTTTCGCCTTTACTCCATCGCGACCATGGCGATCTTCGTCGCGTCCGGCGTTTTGACCGGATTGGACGGTCCGCGGATCGCGGCAAATCTGCCCACGCCATGGATAGGGGTTTGGGAGCGCATCAACATCGGCGTTTTCCTGCTCTGGGTCGTGGTGCTGGCCATCGCTCTTTTACGTGCCCAAGTGGAACGGCCCGAAGATGATCTCGGTGCGAGAAGTGATTAAGTGATTCTGAATGAGTTGGGTCTGAAAAGAGGAGGTTGACGAGGACTGGCTCGAACTCTTGGAGGAAAACGGGGTGCCCGCGGCGACGATCGAACACCTCAATGCGGTTCATGCGACGATCGGGGATGTCGGAGGAGTAGCCGAGGATTGCCGGGTCAAGGCGCTGGTCCTCAACCATATCTTGCCCGGCAATACTCCTGTCGCGCACCTGGAGAAGGCCCGGCAGGGTTTTTCCGGGGAGCTGATCATCGGTGAGGACCTCTTGCAGATCGGCGTTGGCAAAGCAGGCAGCAGGATGTCAAGCGGCGGCTGACTCAAATTCTTCGTGAGGAGGAAACAGAATACGGCGGAGCTTGCAAGCCTGAGACGGCCGGGCTGCCGAAAAACTGACCTTTGGAAGGAGGGGAAACAATCCATGAGAAAATTCTTGTTCTTGTGCTTACTCGGGAGTTTATTCCTTTTTGCCGGGTGTGCATCGACCATGCAGAGCGCAGCGAAGAATCCCGCGGGGCTCACGATCTATACGGAGTCCTATCCGCCGCTGAACTTTGCTGAAAACGGCAAGGTCACCGGCCTGGCGACGGAGGTGGTCCGGGAGCTGATGAAAAGGACCAACACGGCTGCTGATATAGAACTCGTTACCTGGGCAGACGGGTATAAGGCGGTCATGGAGAAGCCGAATGTGGCCCTTTTCACCGTGGCCATGACGCAGGAGCGTAAACCCCTCCTCCAGTGGGTGGGGCCGATCGCTTTCCTGAACGCCAATTTTTATGCCAGCAAAGGTTCGCAATTCGGAATACGATACCTGGCGGACGCAAAAAAACTTCCGACTATTGTCGTCGTCAAGGAGGATTATACAGAGCAACTCCTGAGCAAAGAGGGGTTCTCGAACCTGGAAAGCGTGGCAACGGAAGAGATAGCCGTCCGGAAACTGCTCGGCGGCCAGGCGCAAGTTTTTCCTTGCAACAATATCACGATGCCGGCTCTGCTGAAACGGGTCAATGCCGCGATGGGTGATGTGGAAAGCGTCTTGAACCTCTCCACGGACCTGATCTACGTCGCTTTTTCAAAAGGCACGCCGCCCGAACTGGTTGCCCAATGGCAGAAGGCGCTCGACGAGATGAAGGCTGAAGGCGTCTTCAGGCTAATCTATGCGAAATGGCTTCCCGCCGAAACGCCGCCCGGGATCATCCAGATAATGACCGAGGAATATCCGCCGGTGACCTTCATGAAGCATGGAACAGTCAGTGGTTTCGTAACCGATATGGTCAGGGAGATTATCGCCAGGCAAGGCATGCAGGAGACCATCCGTTTAACGTCGTGGGATGAGGCGTACAAAGTGACCCTGAACAATCCGAACGTGGTGCTCTTCAGTGCCGAGAAAACGGACAAACGGGAAAAGTTGTTTCAATGGGTGGGGCCCGTCGGCAAGAACAGCGCGATCTTTTACGCAAAGAAGGGTTCCGGCATCAGGATGAACAGCATTGACGATGCGAGAAGGGTTGCCGCCATTGCTACGACATCTAACTGGTTTACCGAGCAAGACCTCAAGAGCAGGGGCTTTACCAATCTGGTCAGCGCGCCGCTGCCAACCGACAATGTCCGAAAGCTCATGCAAGGCGAAGCACAGCTCTCCGTCTTTACGGACATCACGGTCGCCGAGATCGTAAAAGATGCCGGATATGCCATGGATGACCTGGAGCCGGTCTTTACCCTGAGCAGCACCTATTTTTACATTGCGATGTCGCTTGGAACTCCGCCTGTGATGGTTGAAAAATGGCAGCGGGTACTGGACGAACTGAAAGAGGACGGTACATTCGAAAAGATATACAGGAGCTACCTTCCCGATGCGGATATGACTCATCTGCTCGGGAAATAGGGAAAAGGAGTGTAAAAACCGGGGTTAGGTCTTAGTTACTGTTTATCGCTACCCGGAATAAGCCGTGCACGTTTTCATGCCGGCGTTTGTGGACGGGCGGCTTACTTCAGGCGTTCATGCTCACTTTACAAGTAGTCTTCTCTATTGAATTTTAGTCAACACCGCTGCAGGCTTGCAGGTGTAATCGAGAGTAGTACCGGCTACCATCATCCACGATTTCAGCTTAAGCCTGCAGCAGTCCCACTTGAAGATTCTTATCAAATGTTTATAATATCTTCATGGACCGTCCTTCCTTCGAAAAACTGGTACAAGACTCCCTCCGTCGGCTTCCGCGTAGGTTCAAGCAGAAGCTGAAGAATGTTGCCGTTGAAGTAGAGGACCGTCCCTCAGCGGAGCTGCTGAGGGACATGGGAATAACATCGGGTACGTTATTCGGTCTGTACCAGGGGGTGCCGCTCACCCAGCGCGAGTGGAATTACGGCAACGTGCTTCCGGACCGGATCGTCATCTACCAGCGGCCGATCGAGAGCGCTGCCGCATCGCCTGAAGAAATCGAGGAGATCGTTCTGGATACGGTGATGCATGAGATCGGGCACTATTTCGGGTTTTCCGATAACGAGTTATATGGGATGATGGAAGAAGCGAAAAGAAGGAATAAGCGGACGCGCAAGTAATAGTAATAGATGGATGCATCGTGCACTCTTGTCATGTCTGATGGCCCTTTGCCATACCTACAACAGTGCAAGCAAGGTCTAGTAAAATTCCTATGAAATGCAGGCTGAAATATATACGACAATCTCGGGCACGATGTTATCACGATGTTATATAGAAGGGACGTCCCCAAGGATCCTTCATATCCATTAATGACGTTACATGATAGACCACACAAAACCGACACTCGCGGCTGAATAATCCGAATGCCTGCCGTGAGTCGAAAAGCTGTAAAGATAACCTATGTAAATCAGCATCCGATCGGTTATCGGCATGCTAATTCCAATCTTAGGATACAACTCGGCATTCAAATGATTGATTCCCGAGTCTACTCCCACCTTCACACCGACCTCAGCAAAAGGCCATAGACGATAACCAGTGGCGCAATAGCCCATGCCGATATCAACTCCAAATTTTCCGCCTTCATCTTTTGGCTTGATATCAAAGAGCCCCACGTGCATCAATAATCCTTGCTCGGCCATCCATAAACCCACGTTTATGATGTCGCGATTGTTTGTCGCGCTCACCTCAACGTTGTATCCGGCTATCGCACTGATGCGAGGTTTCTCCTGTTGCTCCTGCCCGTAAGAGGCAACTGATAACAACGACAAAAATAAAGTGAATATGAGGCTCGAGACTTTCCCGTTCGTCAGGATTTGCATATCGTCTAGTCTGTGAGGCACTTGGGATTCCGTACTCTTCTTTTTTAATACAAACCATCGGATCAACTGGGTCTTGTGGGCCTTACAATGTTCAAAAGCCGCACTTGCCGCGTGTAACAGAGATAATCACGCTCGGCAAATGTATAACAAAAGAAGAATTCCATTCAATAATTCATGGCTAGCCGGACGATGCAAGATGCGCCCGTGTAGATTTCATCGATTCGGTTGAGGGGCTCTTGGGGGCGCTCTCTTGATCTATTCGACCAACGAGCGTTGTAAAAAAATTGGGCACTTCCGATACGAACATGAGCCGTGTGCCGCTGAAGGGGTGTTTGAAGGAAACCGATCTGGCGTGAAGCGCCATGCGCGGTTGCGACTCATCCGTTTTCCCGTACTTTGTGTCACCTACAATCGGATGTCCGATACCGGCAAGATGTACCCGTATCTGGTTCTTCCTGCCCGTTAACAGAACCAGTTCCAGCAAAGAAAAGCCCTTCGTCACCCTAAGCACTTTATAGGCGGTTTGGGACAATTTTCCCTTTGTGCTGTCGGACGTGGAGTAAACATTATAAGCTTTGTCCTCTGCCAAGTATGTCGTAATGGTGCCCGAGCTTTTCTCAAACTTCCCATGAACTACTGCAAGATATTTCTTCTCTGTTTGTTTCCACTGGGCCTTCAGGCGGTGCATTGCCTCTTCACTCTTTGCAAAGATGAGCGCTCCGGATGTGTCTCTGTCCAGTCGATGAACGACGAAAAGACGTTTTCGACATCTGCCGCACCCTTTGCGGACGTAATCCGTTAATATAGATAGGGCCGTGCGAGATTTTTCCCTCTCCGTAGCCACAGTCAAAAGGCCCGCCGGTTTATCCACCACGAGGATGTCTTTATCTTCGTAAAGGACCGCAAGGCCTTTTGATAAGAACTTCGTGCTCGAAGTTGGTCGTTTCCGCATAGCAAGTATTCTACCGTCGGTTGCTCGATGTAACTTATGTACTTCAAAAAACCTTAACTCTTATTTATGATTGCTGCAGAAAACAGGAAGTATGTCTTCCCGAATGAATATATCACAAAATAAGGATATATACAGCATCTCTCAGTGGGTTTGGCAGGATGTGTCCGAGCAGGCGGGAGGTTTAAAATAGAATCAGCACAAATCCGAATTCACCGGCATTGTTTAAGAATTCTTTCAATGATTCCGGTCGTGGATGCACCTTCCACGTAGGGGACATTCACGACTCTTCCCCCCCGCGCCTGGACAACATCCCCGCCGATGATCTGATCAACTGGCCAGTCGCCGCCCTTGACCAGTACGTCGGGCTGAAGGTCTGATATGACGCGATAGGGGTCCGGTTCATTGAACAGCGTAACGAAATCCACGGATTCGAGGGCTGCCAGGGTCTCCATGCGTTCAGCCTCCGCATTAATGGGCCGTTCGTTCCCCTTGATCATGCGGACCGACGCGTCGCTGTTAACGGCGACAACAAGCACATCGCCCAAGGATTTGGCCTTTGCAAGATACCGAGTGTGGCCGGCGTGTATAATATCGAAACAGCCGTTCGTAAAAACGATTTTTTGCCCAGCGGCGCGAAGAATGGCGAGGAGGGGACGAAGCTCTTCCAGTGTTTTAATTTTGCTCTGCATGAGCATGAGAAACTATAATATAAAAGTGGCAAAAAATCAAGCCGACCACCATGCGCCGGGTCCGGGTGACAATCTTGACCGCTCAATTTTGACGTGCGCGGCCCCGGTAAGCTTGGCCGATCCCCTAATCCTGGTGAGCATCGTAAATCTCACTGAACGCCGGGGCTACCTCGCTGAAAGCCTTCAAAACAGCCGGGTCGAATTGATCCGGCACTGTTCTTCCATCTCCTCCGGTAATAATTTTGTACGCTTTCTCATGATCGAATGCTGGCTTGTAGGGCCTCTTGCTTCGAAGGGCATCGTACTGGTCTACGATCATGACGATCCTTCCTTCAATAGGGATCTCTTCGCCTTTGAGTCCGCGCGGATAGCCTTTGCCGTTCCAACGCTCATGGTGGTTCAGCGCAATCGATGCCGCCACCTGGATCCCGGGATAGGTTGAGCCGGTGAGCATTTTTTCGCCGATTGTTGTATGGGTCTTCATGACCTCGAACTGTTCCCGGGTGAGGGAACCGGGTTTGAGCAGGATGCTGTCGGCGATCCCGATCTTCCCGAGATCATGCATGGGGCTTGCGAACGTTATGGTTTCAACGAAATCGGGTGGCATATTCAATGCTTCTGCGATCTTGTTTGAATAGAGGCCTATCCTGGCGATATGGGCGCCGGTATCCGTGTCGCGGTATTCGGCAACCGCCGTCAAACGCTGGATGATCTCGGTACTCATATTTTTGACCATCGTGAGCGCATCTGCCAGTTCCTGCGTTCGCAGCCTGACCGTATTCTCAAGCATGGATTTGTAATTTTTTTCCATTTGGACAAAACGGGTGTACTTGACCGCTTTTTCCACGGAATGCAGGAGATGGTCGGGATTGTACGGCTTCGTGATAAAATCAAAGGCATCCCGCTTTATTGCGTCTACAGCAACGTCCAACTCGGCGAAGGCGGTCATGAGGATAACGGGGATTTGCGAATTGTAGGCATGGATATTTTGCAGAAGCTCTATACCGGTGACCTGCGGCATTTTTATGTCGGTCAGGACTACATCGAAGCAGATTTTTTCAACCATATCGAGGGCATCGTTTGCATTTTGGGATGTGAAGACCGCGTAGCCGTACTCTTTGAGCAGTGTTGAGATGGATTCCAGCACGTACGGGTCGTCATCGACGATCAGCAGGGTGTTTTTCTCCTTGTCGTTCATTTATCCGGGACCTCCCTGACTTTCAGGAGCATTCGGGTGATATGGGATGCAAGAAGCATTTGAGCCCCTCCGCCAAGATTACTGCGCCCCGGTCCAGTTTGAGAACACTGCGCAGGCGTGATTAGGAAGGCGGCCGAAATCATCACGCTGGAGGAATTCCTCCGGTGACGCAGGATGCAAAAGTAATCTGGGCCATTACGAATTGCGGATTTTAAAAAAACTCACTCCCAAGGCAAAAGAGCCTTTTATTCCGCAATCCACAATTCGAACCGAAATTTATCTGATATACGCTTCCGTCACGTATCTTCGCATCATACGGTGGCTGTTGAAATAATAGGCGTTCTTGCTGATGGCGTTCATCATCATCCGGCTCCAGCCGGCCTTGTCCGGATCATTATACTTGGGAATGATCAGCTTCTCAAGCTTGTTGTAGAGGTCCGCCGCGTCTTCGGCATCGGACGCGCCCGACGCCGCGGTTTCGGTCGGCATGCCGCCGATAGACCATCCCGTGAATCCCTCTATATGCCCTTCGATCCACCATCCGTCGAGAACGCTGAAGTTCAACACGCCGTTATGGGCCGCTTTCATGCCGCTGGTCCCTGAGGCCTCGAGGGGCCTGAGCGGTGTGTTGAGCCATACATCCACACCCGAGACGAGCTTTAGCGCAATGTCCATGTCGTATCCCGGCAGGAACGCGATGGAGATCTTCCCCTTGAGTTTGTCGCGATACCCGTAGATCCCCTGGATCAGCCGTTTTCCGTTATCGTCATGCGGGTGTGCTTTGCCTGCGTAGATGATCTGCAGCCTGTCCTTTTCGCCGATTTTGATCAGCCGGTCGATATCATAAAAGAGCAAGTGAGGACGCTTATATGCCGTTGCGCGTCGTGCAAACCCGAGTGTGAGGACATTGAGGTCCATGACGACGCCGGTCGATTCTCCAACGTAGGTCAACAGCCTTCTCTTCGCTTCACGGTGTGCTTCCCACAGTTCCAACTCGGGAATGTTGCTGGACCTGACGAAGAGCTCGGGTTCATTCGCCCAGCCGGGAATATACTTGTCGAAGAGCCGTGCCATGTCGCCGCAGGTCCAGGTGAAGGTGTGTACCCCGTTGGTAATAGCGTGAATGTGATAGCCGGGGAACATGTGTTGTGAAACCTCGCCGTGTTTCTTCGCAACACCGTTCACATATTTGCTCAGACTGAGCGCCAGCAGCGTCATGTTGAGGTTGTCCTTGCCTGCAATGTCCTTGAGTACGTCGAAGGGAATGAGTTCACCCAGTACCTGTTTCACGAGCGGGTAGGGGAATTTGTCGTGGCCTGCCTCAACCGGGGTATGGGTAGTGAAGACACAAAGGTCGCGCACCCGGGCAATGTCCCAGACCGACCGTTCGTCCCATACGCTTTCGATGTCCCGCTTGAACCGGAGGAGGAGTTCAAGGGCCAGGAAACTGGCGTGCCCTTCGTTCATATGGTATTTTTTTATGTGGAAGTCGAGGGCCTGGAGCATGCGTACGCCTCCCATGCCGAGCACGACCTCCTGCTTGATGCGGTAGGCGCTGTCGCCGCCGTAAAGATGATCAGTGATGCTCCTGTCCTCAGGCGCATTCTCGGGAAGGTCGGTATCCAGGAAGAGGATTGGCACTTTACCGCCTGTGGGGCTCACGACAAGGTAAAGCCAGGCCTGAATATACACGTCCCGGCCTTCGATCTGCACCCTGGTTTTTTCCGGCAGAAGCTTCATATGCGTCGCAGGGTTCCAGGCAACCGGGTTTTCCTTCTGCCAGCCGCTTGCGTCGATTTCCTGGGAAAAGTATCCTTTACGGCTGACGAGGGTCACGGCAACAAGGGGGAGCTCCAGGTCCGCCGCCGACTTGATGGTGTCGCCGGCCAGGATACCCAAGCCTCCGCTGTAGGTGGGGATGTCATTCTTCACGCCGATCTCCATGGAAAAATAGGCGATCATGGGTTCGGCAATGAATTCGTGCAGGCTGTTCATACTCCTCCTTCAAAAGAAACGCGGGTTTCACGGCCGGGGAAATCCTATCGCTCAAAGATAACAGAAACACCCCCACAATTCAATAGTGATAACACTGCAGGGCATGATACGGAGAGGCAGGTTCTGAGCAGGTTCCGGACCGCAACAGGACCAGTAGCAGCTTATTCCAGCTTGATCCTCTTCGGCCAGGTGTAGATGTTCATGCGGTCTCCGCGAGCGAAGCCCACGAGCGTGATCCCCAAATCCTCGGCATAGCTTACGGCCATGCATGACGGTGCGGCGCGGCTGATGAGGATGGGAAATCGGTTTCTGCCGGCTTTGGTCATGATCTCTGACGTGATTCTGCCGCTCGTGATCAGGATTTTGTTCTCGACGGAAACAGATTTGAGAAAGGCTTTTCCGATGATCTTGTCCACTGCATTGTGCCTGCCGATGTCTTCGGAAAAGAAGAGGATCCCCTTGCCGTCAGAAAGCGCGGCGCTGTGAACGCCGCCGGTTTCGAGATACAACTTCGATATGGTTCGAAAGTTGTTCAGCAGGTTCCTGATATCGTCGAGCGTGATGAGCCGGTTTCCGATT
>JBLMWN010000131.1:0-3300 GCA_050257255.1 Betaproteobacteria bacterium
TTGAGTTTCGGATCATTCTGGTCCTGCTGCGTGCGAAGCCAGAAATAATACCCCTCGTCCCCGTCAGAGCCGTAAAACCGCTTCCATGATTCATACTCGTCCAGCGCCTGCCGGAGTACGACCGGGTCCTCCAGATAGTCCGTCCGGTCCCTCCAGGCATTGATGAACTCATAACTCTTCCGCTCGATGACCTTTCTCTTTTTTCCCATCCGCGGGTCATTATCGCTCTCGTACAGCGGCTTCAGGTCCCACACGGTCTGATCGACCTTGATCACGGGTTTCCTCGATGTTGGCTTGCGCGTTTGAGACATGCCTGCTCCTTCACACTGCAATAAACTTTCTTCTCTGTGTCAAGTATATAGAAACATGCGCGTGAAGTAAACCCCGTTAGAGAACTAAATCCTCTTTAAGACAATTTGGATCTTGCGGGTTTGCATCTTTATCGTCGGGAAACCAGGCTACGAATGCCCTGGGCGCAGCGAAAGCCTTCCCTTCCATGATAAAGCGCTCTCCCGCGCGGGGCAAAACTCCTTACGGCCATAGTATTATAAATAACTCTTGACATTTGAGGGAACTTATGGGATTATGACGCCTGAAGTTCGGAAGTCTTTGTTGTAAAGAGGTCGCAAAGATTTACGCTTTGCGGCTTTTTTTGTGACATTTCCGCAATCTTCAATATCCACAGAAGGAGGTTCAACCTGTAATGGCAAAAGGTACCGTTAAGTGGTTCAATGATTCCAAAGGTTTTGGATTCATTACCAAAGAAGACGGCGGAGATGTTTTTGTCCACTTTTCCGACATTCAGGACAGTGGCTTCAAGTCGCTGGCTGAAGGTCAGAATGTGACGTTCGACGTTGTTGACAGCCCCAAAGGCCCCAAAGCAGCGAATGTCGTAAAACTCTAAGCGCCCGACCTTAAAAAGGCAGGTCTCGATCATCTCGAAACCTGCCTTTCTTTTTTCGCATACTTCCCCTCTCCAGCCTTCAAGCCGCCTTTGTTAATTCCGTAATATCATAAAGCGCTTTCAGCGCCCTCTCGTAATCGGGATGGTTCGACTGCTCCGGGACGATCTCCTTGTACCGAATGATGTTGTTCTTGTCGATGATGAAGATGGACCGCGCCAGGAGCCGTAGTTCCTTGATCAGCACACCATAGGCCTTGCCGAACGACGCGTCCCGATGGTCGGAGAGCGCTTTGGCCCGGTCGATCTCCGCGGTCGTACAGAACCGAGCGATGGCAAATGGCAGGTCCATACTCATATTCAGCACCACGACGTCATGCGGCAGGGCCGCCGCCTCGCGGTTGAACCGCCTCAGTTGCAGATCGCACACCGACGTGTCAAGCGACTGCGTTACGCTGACGATTATTGTTTTTCCCGCAAAGTCGCTCAGCCGCACCTCGTGAAGCTCGCCGTCAAGGACGGTGAAGTCCGGGGCCTTTTCGCCTACCTCGATATCTGGCCCGATGAGCGTAAGGGGTTTTCCCTTCATGGTAACAACTCCCGCCCATTCCATATCGTTTCTCCTTTCTTAACGAAATCTGATCTGCGCGATCCCTGCTCTCTTGCAGCCCTCTTCTGGAGTTCGACTTCCGGCTAGGAGCCGATTTCAGTCATCAGACGGGGTCACACCTCCTTCCGACGTTTACTGCATGGTAACGACTTATTCTCCGGAAACTCCACAGACCAGGACCTCCTAAAAAAAGGATAGAACACATCCTGTATTTTGTCAAGAACCGCCCGGATTGCCGTTCCAGCCGCCCAGATGTCCAGATCATGAAATGTCAATCTTTCGACGGACTTCCTTGCGCACCTGCGGACGTATCCCTGCGTCAATTCGCTGCATGTGACCTGTGCTGTCCCGTCTCTGCGCGTGGCATTTCCTATTTCGCTTTGCCGCCTTCAGGGGTTATGGTATACTGCTTTTTATGATACAAGAAATCCTGCCGCCCACAAGATATGCACCGCGAAGGTACGTCTTCATTGAGGAGCTGCTGGATCGCGGCGGGCAAGATCATGAAAAAAGAGCTCAGGAATACGTACCGAGAAAAGGAGATGAAGCATCCGATGTCTGACGCATGCGAGGCCGTTCCATGACGTCTCCCCGTCGGCTGATAGAGTCCCCTCCTCGACCAGGCGTTGCCGGTACGGGCATTATCATCATCGCCGTCATCCTTCTGTCCATCGTTCCCTTCTCGCTGAAAATCAGCATCTGGGTTGTCGCTATCTCGCTGCTGCTCGTAGCGGCAGCCGTGTTCTCCCGTGAAACCCAGTCGCTTCACCTGTCTCTGTTCACGGCAGCACTTATCGTTTCACCCTATTTGCTGCCGTCGCTGCGCACATGGCCGTATGCCCTTCTGATCCCTATTCTCTGCTATGGTGCCGGCGTCCTCATGGTACCCGGCCTTCGCCGGTCGATTCTGTGGCTTCGCATCGGCAGGTTCGGCAAGGACGTGGTGTTCCTTGTCGCAGCGGTTGCAGCGATATCAGGTCTCGCGCTTTATGCCTGGTACTCCGCGCTTAAACCGGATCTGGCAATACAGCTCGGGCATATGCCGGCGATGCCGGTCTGGCTCTTTCCCATGGCTGGCCTGGCCTTCGCAATCGGTAATGCCGCGATGGAGGAGTTCGCTTTCCGGGGGGTGATCATGCAGGCGCTCGACAGCGCAGCCGGGCCGGGGATCGTTTCTATTCTGATCCAGGCGTGGCTCTTCGGCGCCATGCATTTTCTTCAGGGATTTCCGAACGGAGGATGGGGGCTTGTCATGACCATCGTCTATGGTGTCATGCTCGGCGAAACCCGCCGACGTAGCCAGGGCATGCTCGCCTCCTGGGCAGCCCACGTTTGCGCGGATCTCGTGATTTTCGCAATCCTTTCCGGGGTAGTACTGCCACATTCAACTCTGAAGTGCAACAAATGAGCGAGCCGCTTCTAATGGTGTTTTAAATCCCAGACATTTTCTGGGTCGATTGTTAATTAGCTTCTCGATCTTTTTTATCTGATCTTTGTCAATCTTACTGAAATCGGTCCCCTTTGGCAAGAAGCGGCGAATGAGACCGTTTACCTGCTCATTCGATCCGCGCTGCCAAGCTGCGTAGGGATCAGCGAAGTAGCATTTAACGCCAAGCGTTGCTGTCAACTTTTCGTGATCGGCGTTCTCGGTGCCATTGTCCAGCGTGAGCGTTCGTCTTCCCTCTGCTGGCAGTTTACGAAGCGCACGGGTAACTGCCTTATTCGTTTCGGCTGCGGTCTTGCCTTCGAGCTTCGAGAGCCGAAGGAGCCGGGTCTTCCGTTCGGTCAA